>CAZWME010000865.1:0-2627 GCA_964634515.1 uncultured Pirellulales bacterium
CTCGCTGAATCGAACCGCTGACAAGGATATAAGATATGCTTGAAGGCTTCAATTTTAGAATCATTTTGGAATATATGCCGCTCTATGGGCAGTGCTTCCTGGCCACCCTTTGGCTGTCTGCTTTGTCGCTGCTGGGAGCTATTTTGGTGGGGATCATCTCCTGTGCCATGCGACTGAGTCAATCACGAATCCTGCGCGGCATTGCCGGGGTTTATATCGAAAGCATCCGCTCTACACCTTTACTGGCCCAGCTCTATTTTTTCTATTTCGGTCTGCCGTCGATGGGCATCATGCTCCCGGAATGGGTTACCGGCGTCATAGCCCTGACCTTGAACAGCGGGGCCTATTATGCAGAGATCATCAGGGCGGGGATTCAAGCCATTGACTTCGGGCAGATCGAGGCCGGAATTGCCTCCGGCTTGAGCTATTTTCAGCGCATGCGTTATATCATTCTACCGCAGGCGCTTGGCAACACGATCCGGCCCATGCTGGGCCAGGCCATCATATTGGTAAAAGACTCGTCGCTGCTCTCATTGATTTCCATTATGGAGCTGACACGGGCCGGCCAGTTGCTAACATCGGAACGATTCACGCCTGCCGAAGGGTTCCTGACCACAGCGGCTTTTTATCTGATTATTTATTACATGCTCAAAAGCTTCTCAAGTTGGGCCGAAAAACGGCTGATCTTCCGGGAAGCGCATTGAGACACGAGGGATGAACTATGTGGGGTTTTTATTTTAACGAACTGATACGCAGTCTACCGTTCTTTCTCAAGGGGCTCTGGATGACCGTCGCAGTTGCCGGTTTGAGCCTACTTTTCGGGACCATAATCGGCTTCTTCGGTGGCATCATGAGGGCCGGCCGTAACAAGCCTGCCCGCTTAATCGTCGGCGCGTGGGTGGATCTCATCCGTGGCACACCCTTTCTGGTGCAAATTTTTGTCATCTTTTTTATTCTGCCCGGTATCGGCATAGAACTGGAAGCCTTTCCGGCAGCGGTTATCGCGTTGACCAATTTAACGGCCAGTTTCATCACTGAAATCGTAGCCGGCGGTATCCTGGCCGTACCCAAAGGCCAAAAAGAAGCAGCAACAGCCTCAGGTCTTTCAGATTATCAACAACTTCGATACATTGTTTTACCCCAGGCCATGCGAACCATCTTGCCTCCTTTGGTGGGACAGTATGTTCTTTTGGTCAAAGATTCATCCATTGTCTCTGCAATTGGAGTGGTCGATATAACCAGAGTCGGCTGGCTGACAGTGCAGCGTATTCCGGAAGGCCTGATGGTGTTCGGCCTTGTGGGACTACTGTATTTCGTCATTTGCTATCCGTTAATCAATCTGTCGGGTTACCTGGAAAGGCGGATGACTGTGGGAAGTAAAAGGCTCTAAAAAGGTATAGGAAAAGTAGTTGCATAAAGCTGTATATACAAATAGGGGAGTGAGTCTATGATCTCTTTCAAGAACGTAAACAAATGGTTTGGCGAGCTTCATGTCCTGACCGACATCAACCTAGAGGTTGCTAAGGGGGAGGTGGTGGTGGTCTGCGGTCCGAGTGGATCAGGAAAAAGCACTCTGATTCGCTGTATCAATCGATTAGAGCCCATCCAGGAAGGCGAGCTCATCGTCGACGGCATGAAGGTCCATGACAAGAAGAGTAACATGACCAAGATTCGGGCGGAGATTGGGTTTGTGTTTCAATCCTTCAACCTCTATCCGCACATGACAGCACTAGGAAACGTGACCATTGCACCAATCAAGGTCAGAAAAATACCAAAAGGAGAAGCAGAAAAACTCGGCAGGAAGACACTTACCCGCGTGGGTTTGCAAGATCGCATCGACCACCATCCGGTCCAGCTCTCGGGAGGTCAACAACAGCGCGTGGCCATCGCACGAGGCTTGTGCATGCAGCCCAAAATCATGCTCTTTGACGAGCCCACATCGGCCTTGGACCCCGAAATGATTGGAGAAGTGCTGGATGTCATGAAAACGCTTGCAAAGGAAGGAATGACCATGATGGTCGTTACCCATGAAATGGGATTTGCCCGAGAAGTGGCTAACCGCGTTTTATTTATGGATGAGGGTAAGATCATCGAGGATGCACCGCCAAACGATTTTTTTACAAATCCGCAAACAGAACGTGGCAAAACGTTTTTAAGCTCAATTCTAACACATTGATTGATTTTTCATTTTATTGTTTAGCTGATCGATATAACGTTAGTTTTAAGGAGCATTTCCTTAGATCTTCCGCGAAATTAGTTTCGATAAACTGCCAAGCTTTATCTAAACTTCGAAATTGACCTATGGATTTCGTGCGAAGGGACCAATGTTTGATGTGCTGGTAAGAGTAAATCGAGTCTTATATCCGAGTATGCTTTCCTAACTTTAGCTTCATAGAAATCCACTAAATGCTCAATTAAAAGCAATTTTCTATCGCTCACTTAAAAAAATCAGGAGGATAACAACATGAATATCGCTGTATTAGGTTCGGGAAACGGAGGCTGTGCAGTGGCATTCGACTGCGCAACCAATGGCCATAAAGTTAGTCTGTTTGATTTTGAACAATTTCCAGAGAGTATCAAGGCTGTCCAGAACAATGGAGGCATCCACTGCGAGGGCGTCCTTGAAG
>CAZWME010000866.1:0-2609 GCA_964634515.1 uncultured Pirellulales bacterium
AGTGGGACACTACTTACTACTGGCGTGTTGATGAAATCAATAACAACAATCCGGAGAGCCCGTGGGTAGGCGGCGTCTGGAGCTTTACGACAGCCAATTTCCTTATCGTGGACGATATGGAGAGCTACAATGACATTAATGAAGGTGAGCCCGGGAGCAACAGGATATATATGGCGTGGGTGGATGGATTCGACAATCCGACCATAAACGGTTCTATCGTCGGTCATGCCAATGCTCCTTTTGCCGAGCAAACTATTGTTCACGGCGGTAATCAGTCGATGCCGTTCTCGTACGACAACAGTGTTGGGAAATCCGAGGCGACTTTGACATTGACCGACCTTCGTAACTGGACCCAGAAAGACGTCGATACACTGACGATTTGGCACATAGGTGATTCGGCCAACGCTGCCGAGACAATGTATGTCGTTCTCAATGGCAGTGCAGTCGTCACTAATCCTAATACTAATGCGGCACAGATAGGCTCATGGGCCAGATGGGATATCCCCCTGCAGGCATTTACCGACCAAGGTTTGAACCTGGCCAATGTCAACTCGATTACTCTTGGTTTTGGTAACAGGAACAATCCAACTGCCGGTGGTTCAGGTATGATGTACTTTGACGATATTCGTCTGTATGCACCGTCCGCAGAACCAGCACCCGACCCAGATACACTCGGGAATTTGCTGACTAACGGCGGCTTTGAAGACGGTGTTATTGACCCGTGGAGCACGTATGGCGACTTTGTTACTACCCGCAGAAGTAGTTCAGGTATTGGAAGGTGCAGCGATTCCTGAAGATCCGATCGAAGAAAGCTCCTGTCTTCATGTTGTGGTTGCCGATGCCGGCGCCAATTTCTGGGATGCCGGCCTGCAGAACGCTGGATATGTTTTTGAGGCAGGCAAGAAGTAGACACTTTCGGTCTATCTGAAGTCCAAGTCAGGTACACTGGACATCAATTTGAAGCCGGAACGTGCAGCAGACCCGTGGGAAGGATATGGTGACCAGGTCTTAACTATGACTGAAGAATGGACAGAATATAACATTACAACTCCTGTTCTTGATGCAGACGTGGATCCGGTTTCAATCACATTCCACATAGCTTTTACGGCCGGTGATTTCTGGGTAGATGGCGTAAGATTTTACGAAGGTGACTATGTCGCACCTTGATTTGAGAAATTAGCTGTAATATTTATTCCGGGCCTGTGCCGAATCGGCATGGGCCCTTTTTCATTAACGCTACCAAGACGGTATATATGCGATAATCATAAAAACGGGGGCTAAATCTTTCCATTTATTAAGATGATTTCCAAACCGGCTGATATAATTTCTTATGCCAATATCTGGCTGGATATTTTCGGATGTTCCGTCATTGTTTTGACTCAATCTTAAATAATCACTGAACTAAAACCCCAAAAAACACAATATTCAATTACTATTATCGAAGTGAAAAAACGAACTTAAGTACTTTTTTAGGTTAAAAAGCCGAAAATTCAGTAAATATGCCGCTCCAAACAGCACTAAAACAGGTTTGGCAAGGTCGCTGATGGCTTCTATTGAGCAACGCAAGGCTTAATAAATTCCTGCTTTTAACTAAAGTACCCATAGAAATCTATCGAAAAAACATAGATATAGCAATATTAACTGCAGTGTATTTGTTTACTGAATAAAAACATAAAATTAGAAAACAACATTATGTCCAAATCATTAATGATTTTAGATGATTCGGCACAATGAGTACATTGCAGGTTTATCGATATTTTACAGGGAAAGTTCCGAATAATATTTCCAATATTAAATAATCAGGCCAAATAAATGGCAACGTCTCAAACAGAAGAAGCTACTGATAACAAGCCCGAATCTATGGAATCCGGAACAGTCCGGGAAAACGGCAGTGAACAAACCGAGCCCAAAGAGCCTGCCTCTACAGAAGCACCCACAGATGAAGCTGCCCCCGAACAAGAGACGGGAGAAACTCAGGACCAGAAAGCTGCAGAAGAAAAAACAGAGGCAGTAGAAGAAAATACTGAAACCAAAGACAAAGCAGAAGAACAACCCGACTCCAAGGGGACCTGCACAACCGACGAATCTCAAATCGTAGAATTATCAACAGAATCATTCAAGGCTTTCTGCAATGACATTTCCGCTATGTTTGGCATTAGTATGAAGAGCCAACATCAGGAAGCTACCACTGTCACCATCGAGGCTTTTAAAGAACATTTTAAGAACCTCGCAGCCGTTACCTGTGTAAAGGCCGACGGCGCATTAGACGGGACATTCCAAATAATCCTTAGCCGGGAGGGATTATTTACTCTTGCTGGTGCAATAGCTATGTCGGCACAAGTGACCTCTTTATTAGATAAATGTGTTGGGCCAAAAAAGACTATGAAAAATATAAAAAGCGGCTCACTCAAAGAAGCCGAGGAGGTTGGTGATACGGTTGTAGAAGCCTGCAATCTGCTTATAGGGTCATGGGACCGGATACTTCGTGAGGGATTGGAAGGCCACGGCCACCTCCTGCAAACCAATACCTTTATAGGTGATCCGTGGGACAATCCGAAAGAAAAAATAGGCCTGTCAAGTAATGAAGAATATCTGTTCGCTCCTCATAA
>CAZWME010000867.1:0-2608 GCA_964634515.1 uncultured Pirellulales bacterium
GATTGACTCGAACATTGTTTCTATAGTTATCACCGGCTATGCAACCATAGAATCGGCTGTGGAGGCGATAAAGCGGAATGCCTACGACTTTGTCCCCAAGCCATTCACACCGGACCAACTGAGGATTGTTATCGAGAGGGGCTTAGAAAGAAGAAGGCTTGCTATCGAGTCGGCACGATTACAGCGAGAAAAGGAGATGATGAAAAAGAACTTCGTCACCCTTGTCTCACACCAACTTCGGTCACCCCTTGCCTCCATTAAGCAGTCTTTTGTGGTGATCCTGGAGGGATTCGCCGGCGAGGTGGCCAGCAAGCAGAAGGAGATGATAGAAAAAGCAGGCGAGCATATAGACTCTCTTCTGCAGCTTATTAACGATTGGCTCAACATGTCTCGTATCGAGGCTGATAACCTCACGAAAAAATTCGAACCGGTGGATTTAATTATTGTTCTTTCAGAAACTTTAAAACTTCTGAAACCGCTGGCAGATGCCAGGAAAGTCACCCTCGAGTTCAATTTGAATGATAACCTTCCTATGGTTCAGGGAGATAGAGAAAGCTTAAAACATGCCTTTACGAACCTGATTGGTAATGGAATAAACTACAATCGCGAGGGCGGAACGGTGACTGTAAGCGAGAGAGAGCAAGGCAATGATTTAGTAATAGATATTTGTGATACGGGGATAGGGATTTCTGAGGACGATTTAAATTTTATCTTCGAGGATTTTTTCAGGGTAAAGAGTAAAGAGACTCGAGGTATTAACGGTAGTGGCCTGGGACTACCAATAGTGAAGAGGATTATCGAAGCACATAATGGGTCTATCAGAGTGACAAGTAAGGCTGGGCAAGGGACTACCTTCTGTATCACTCTGCCAAAAAAAAGGTGACACAATGAAAATAGTAACACTGCCTAAAGAAAACTTTGCTGAATTTATCGGGCATTTGCGCGCTTTTGGAGAAATTCATGCTCCAACAAAAAGGGGCGAGAAAAGCGTCGTCTTTGCACCGGTGAGCGATTTGTCTGAGATAGAGCTCAATTACACAAGGACCATCTTGCCGCTGAAGAAGTATTTCTTCAAGCCCGTAGATGTCATGTTTAATTTTTATGCAGAGAAGGGTTATGAAGTACCAACTGAAGAAGCAGATAAGAAATATGTCATTTTTGGTGTTCATTCTTGCGATATCCATGGGCTGAACATACTCGACATGGTCTTTAACGGTAGATATGTAGATACATACTATTTTGCCAAAAGAAATAATGCGGCTATTATTGGCTTGGATTGCGTTCCTGATGAGCTCTGCTTCTGTCGGTCTTCCGGAACTGATTTCGTCGATACCGGCTTTGACCTGTTCTTGTCCGACATTGACGATTCATACCTTGTCCGAGTGGGGACAAGCTTGGGAGACGATATGGTCAGGGCGGCAGATACGCTGTTTCATGAGGTTGAGAAAAAAGATCGGGAGGCGTACAAGAGGAAATCCATCCAGAGAAGAAAGAGCTTTCAGACAGAAATTCAACTTCAGGATTTGCCTGAGATCATTGATTTGGAATACGAAAACGAAGTGTGGCACGAAATGGGAGAGAAATGTTTGAGCTGCGGTACATGCTCTATGGTTTGCCCGACTTGCTATTGTTATGCTGTTTTTGATGAACTCAATTTAGATGCAAGTAGCGGCCAACGCAAGAGAAGATGGGATTCGTGTCTTTTCAAGGACTACGCCTTGGTGGCTGGCGGACATAACTTCCGAGCCGAGCGATCTTCAAGAATTAAGAACAGATTCTTTCACAAGCAGAGAGGTTTTGTAGCTCAGTACGGAAGGCCAAGTTGCGTCGGCTGTGGAAGATGTAAAGCTTACTGCCCGGCAGGAATTGATATCGTTGAAATTGTTGACAAGTTAAGGAGTCAGACTCGTGTCTAAGCATGAAAACTGTTCTGATGGCCAAAATCCATATAGGCCCTATCGGGCGAGGATTATTCGGACACTACCGCAGATACCGGACCACAAACTGTTCCAGATACATATAAGGTTTGAAGATCAGGGAGAGTTAAAGATGTTTACCTATCGGCCTGGCCAGTTTGTCATGTTAAGTGTCATCGGTGTTGGCGAGGCTCCATTTTCAATATCGTCCTCTCCCACTCATGAGGGAATTATCGAACTCTGCGTAAGGCGAATCGGGCGCGTCACCGATGCTCTATTCAGGTTACCTCCCAAGGCAATGGTGGGTATAAGAGGACCCTACGGAAACGGTTTCCCCGTCGAAAAATTGGAAGGTAACAATCTTCTGCTCGTCGCCGGCGGTTTGGGGATGGCGCCATTAAGGTCTCTTCTCTGGTACGCTTTGGATAATCGGTCAAAGTTCAAAGATGTCATCTTGATGTACGGGGCAAAGAATCCGGATGATATGCTTTTTAAGTATGAATTGTTAAACCTTATCGACCGGGCAGATGTGAAATGTCTTCTGACCGTAGACAAAAAGGATGAATCTGCGATATGGAAAGCTCACATCGGGGTTGTCACAACTTTATTCGACTTTGTGGAGATCGATCCTAATGATACGTATGCCGCTATCTGCGGTCCGGAAGTAATGTTCAAGTTTGTACTCAATGAAC
>CAZWME010000868.1:0-2604 GCA_964634515.1 uncultured Pirellulales bacterium
TTCTTGCAACGAATTCCGTGGGCAACAATTCTATCCTGTTTGAATTGCAAAATCAGTTTGAACCTTATTTTACTGAGGCCACACGAACGTTTGACAGTCCTCAGGATTGGACAGCTCATGGTGTAGAGGCCTTGTCGTTGTCTTTTATCGGTGAGCACGAAAATTATGAGCACCTGATGTATTTAATACTGGAAGATGCCGCCGGCCAAAGCTTTAGAGTTGAGCATCCGTTTACCTATGCATGTCAGACTGATACATGGCGTCAGTGGGCTTTTGCTCTTGGGCAGTTCAGTGATGCCGGGGTTGACTTGAGTTCTGTTAAAAAGTGCATTATTGGCTTCGGAGACGGAACAGATTCAGGCCAGACCGGCGACGACAGGGACATGGTATTTATAGATGATATTAACCTGTGTCCGGCCGGTGCCTATGAGATTCAATAAGTCGATTGGTCGGCTAGTATCAACGGCGAGTGCAAGATTGACACAGATGACCTGCTGGCCGTGATGCATAAGTGATTTGATAACGGATTATCTGCACTAATAAATAGAAAGTTTTTATACGTTGTTGTTACTTTTTAGAGGAAAGGAATATTATGTGTAATCTACTAAGGGACGCCTTACGGCGAAAATTGATTTGTCTGGTTTCGTTTGTTTTAGTGCTGAGTTTGGTAAGTAATGCTTCATCTGATCTCGTGGCTCACTGGAGACTTGATGATGGTTCAGGCAACATTGCTTCAGATACTGTGGGTGGTAATGATGGAACTCTGGAGGGCGATGCAACGTGGGCGGCCGGTTGGATAGTCGGTGCGCTGGAGCTTGACGGCGATGATTATGTGGATTGTGGCAGTAGCGATACGTTTAATATCACTGAGCAGGTTACACTCGCTGCCTGGATAAAACCTGATCTGGAATTTAACTATCCGGACTGGTCCGGCATTATAATGAGGGGCGGTCCAAATATTGATACCTTCGCTTTTTACTATAATGGGCCCAACGAGCAGCTCGGTTTTAAGACGACCGGCACTTCAACCCCATGGATGGCCTTAGCAGCGCCCGGTCTGTTTGACGGGGAATGGCATCACGTCGCTGCTGTTTACGATGGGACAAGAAAGCCCGTTTACCTGGATGGTGAAGAGGTCGGATCAATGGATACTACAGGCTCAATAGAAACCAGTGATGGCCGCTTGCTGCTTGGTGCCGGAAGAGATATGAGCCCCCCGACGCATTATCTTGTTGGTTTGATTGATGACGCACGCATTTATGATGAGGCACTTGCTCAGGAAGAGGTTCAGGCTTCTATGCAAGGCGCTGAAGGATTCCCTTTTGCCCTGGGCCCCAATCCTGCTGATGGCTCCTTTAATGAAGATGTATGGGCGAATCTTTCCTGGCGAGCGGGAGAGTATGCAGTTTCACACGATGTATATTTTAGTGATAATTTTAACGATGTGAATGCCGGAGCCGAAAGTACGTTCCAGGGCAACCAGGCCGATACATTTATTATTGTCGGCTTTCCCGGATTTCCCTTCTCGGATGGCCTTGTTCCGGGAACAACTTATTACTGGAGAATCGACGAGGTCAATGACACTGAGCCGAACAGTCCGTGGGTGGGCCCTGTCTGGAGCTTTAGTGTTCCTCCCAAGACTGCATACTTTCCCAGTCCGGCTGATGGTGCCGAGTCTGTAGCTGTGGATGTGCAACTTAGCTGGACGGGAGGGTACGGAGCGAAGCTGCATACGGTTTATTTCGGTGATGATTTTGATGATGTTAATAATTCAACCGGCGGTCTTCCTCTGGGAAAGATGACTTATACACCCGGCACACTTGAAATGGCCAAGACATACTACTGGCGTGTTGATGAATTCGATGTTGTCGAAACACATAAAGGCGAAGTCTGGAGCTTTACTACTGAGGGCGCAGTCAGCAGCCCGAGTCCGGCTAATGGTGCTGTGGATATCACGCAGATGCCGATTCTTACCTGGATACCGGGAGTTTTTGCCGATTCACATCAGGTATATTTCGGCACAGAGGCAGCCTCTCTGGAGCTTAAAGGCAGCGGAAACCTCGGCTCAGAGAGCTTTGAACCCGGACAGCTTGAGTGGGACAGCACTTACTACTGGCGGATTGATGAGGTAAATAACGCTAATGCTGACAGCCCGTGGACAGGTCCTCTCTGGAGCTTTAAGACAGCCAACTTCCTTATTGTGGACGATTTTGAGAGCTATAATGACCTTGGCTATAATGAATTTTTAGGGATTATTGACCCGGAGAGCAACAATATTTTTGCTGCATGGGTTGACGGATTTGATAATCCGGCTGTAAACGGTTCTATCGTTGGTTATATGAATACTCCCTATGCCGAGCAGACTATTGTTCATAGCGGTAATCAATCGATGCCGATGTTCTATGACAATGCTGTCGGTAAATCTGAGGCGACTTTGACATTGACTTATCCCCGTGACTGGACAGAGAAAGGAGTCAATACACTGACAATCTGGTTCAGAGGCGATTCTGGCAATACCGCCGAGACTTTGTATGTTGCTCTCAATGGCAATGCCAAAGTCAATAATGATAATCCAGATGCAGCAGCGATAAATAAATGGACCCG
>CAZWME010000869.1:0-2600 GCA_964634515.1 uncultured Pirellulales bacterium
TCCATTGGGGGTTACAAGTGAGAAGAATTGAAAAATTAAGGTATCGCCCCACCATTAAAATAAATTGATCGGTGGGCATAATTCGTGACTCGTGGTTAGTGTTTCGTGATTGGTGGTTCAAAAAGCGATTCACGTTTCACTTGTGCCTAAGGTACGAGCGACGTTCATACGCTTTCTACATGGCCTTACTTTGTCTGTCTTTTAGTTTATTCTGCCCATCAATATAGATCTTGACAGAAATCACTAAACGCGTTATAAAATCAAACATAATCACAAGGTTCTTTATGAGACTCATGGTTATACATATAATTAACGATTGAGAAAGAATTTTCAAATAATGTACCGCCCTGACGAATCATTACCAAAGCAGTCTCATGAAAAGGGAAAAACGATTGTCTGAAAGAGAAACGAAAGAAATCACCTCCTACAGTGTGAAGCGGCTGGAACGCCAGATACGGTACTACGTAGATTTGCCCGGCGTACTGGATCCCGACTTCGATGTTGAAATCGTCGAGAAACATATCGTTGTTCGAGCCCAAAGAACTCTTCCGGAATCCAGAATACTCTTGTGCAAAATTCCATTATCCGCACCTGTTTCAGAGGAAAGACTCCGGTTTTGTTTCGAATGCGGAGTTCTTGAGATCATATTAGCCGATGTCGGGGGTGAAAATGATGGATTACTATGAAGTTATCGGTGTCCCCCGAACAGCATCTGAAGCGGAAATAAAAAATGCCTACCGCCGCCTGGCGTTGAAGTATCACCCCGATAAGAACCAAGGATCAAAAGAGGCAGAAAAGAAATTCAAGGAAATTGCCAACGCTTATTCGGTTCTCTCGGACAAGGAACGGCGGCGAGCCTATGACCAGGGCGGCAAGGAAAAAGTCGAAGAAACAGGATTTAAGGAATGGACCAGCACAGATGATATTTTACGTAATTTTTCAGACCTCTTTTCCGGCTTCGGTTCAAGAGTTCATACGGGTCTCTGGGAAGAAGAAGCCGGCCAAGATGTAGAGGCATCCGTTTCCATCGAATTTAGGATGGCTGCGCTCGGAGGCCAAATATCTCTGGCACTAAGCGGACCTCAAAAATGTGCTTCATGTAAAGGAACCGGATCTGTAGATGGCAAGAAGAGCCCTTGCTCTCATTGCTCCGGTGCGGGGCGACTGTCAAAAACCAGTTCGGATGCCGGCCAGTTTTTCACCATCACACAAATCTGCTCATCCTGTGGAGGTTCCGGTATCGACCGAAAATATCATTGTCCCGATTGTCATGGAATGGGTCTAATCGACAAAAAGAAGAACATCAATGTCCGGATACCTGAAGGTGTCCATGACGGACAAGTGCTTCGTTTGCGTGGAATGGGCAATCCCGGTCGCGGTGGACAGGCCAACGGCGATCTCTATTTGAAAATACGCGTGAAGCCTGATAGTGAATTCCGAAGAGAGGGTAATGATATTATTTCAGACCTCGACATTCCCTTCTGGATAGCCGCTCTGGGAGGAAAGGTTGATGCCAAAACGCTCCATGGCCGGGTATCCGTGTCAATACCAGCGGGGACATCAACTGATAATCATGTACGACTCAAAGGCAAAGGGATCAAAGGGGGAAATCATCTGTTTAGGGTAGCCGTCACCGTTCCGAAAAAACTCACCCCCAGACAAAAAGAAATACTCAAAGACTTCATCTGAAGTTGTATACCATAAAAGTAAACACTTGTAGATAAATAATGAATCGTACTGCAATCAATCACCTGCCCCAGACCCCGCGGGCAAAGATGGCCATTGAATATGCTTTAGAGGAGGCCATGGAACTCAACCATAATTATTTGGGTACGGAACATATAATTCTTGGTCTTTTACGAGAGAGCGAAGGGATAGCCGCTCAGGTTCTTATGAATCTCGGGCTCAATCTTGCTAGTGTGCGTAACGAGGTGTTGAATCTCACGGGAGCGGCGGAGGATAGTTAAGTAAGGTGCGATGAATCAGGATGCCTGAAAATAGACTGCCTTAAAAAATTTGATTCGGTGGACATGATTAGCATCTCGAATCTCGAATCTCGTGTGGATTCCTGTTTTCACAGGAATGACAAATATCGAGTATCCAGAAACGCTCTCCTTGCCAATCGTTTTTCAGTTATATCGGCAAGAAGGACCATTTCTATCAATTTATGCAAGACAAAGCACTATTTGCAGTATGTTCCAAAACTGATTATGAGGATGTAAATTCGTATTTTTCCACCTGTTCTGACTGAAAAGCCTTCCAGTAACAGCGAAAAAACTGGCATATTCAAAACAGTTTTATTATTTTATTGAAAACTAGCCTCAGGTTAGACTAACTTGTATAAAAACGTTAGATCTTAAGGATCTATAGTGTGTTTTAGAAAAAATAGTAGGTTTGCGAAGGTTATGGGTAAGCCTATAAGAAACGAAGGAGAATGACGATGGATACTATTTTTGGCATAGACAAAATTTTTGAGATGGCCAAAAATATCGAACTCGACGGGGCACAATTCTATCGACAAGCAGCGGAAAAGACATCAAATGATGACATAAAGCAAGTGCTGCTTGACCTTGCCGCCATGGAGGACGGACATCTCAAGA
>CAZWME010000870.1:0-2598 GCA_964634515.1 uncultured Pirellulales bacterium
CTGGTTATCGATTTGATTACCATGGTGCCCACATTCTCCTCACGGCATAGTTGGATCAATTCTTCTGCATTACTCCGAAAAGTGGAGTCACCATATTGAATGAAGTTAAGCGGAAAAAGTACAGTATCAAAGTCGAATCGACGAATGGCTTCGAGAAATAATGCCGGGGCATCCACGCCATGCCCGGTGATGCCAATGGAACGTGTTAAACCCGCTTCCCTTGCTTCAATGATCGCTTCGAGGGCACCTCCAGGACGAGTGACAGCATCGAGTTCCTCCAAGTTCGTGACAGCGTGAATCTGGTAGAGGTCGAAATGATCAATATGCAGCCGGTCTAAGGACCGGCGCATTTCCATGGACGCCCCCTCCTTACTGCGCTCCATTGTTTTACACCCCACGAAGAAACGATCTCGTTCCCTGGACAACCAGGGACATAAGCGAACTTCCGCCTGACCATAGGATGGGGCAACATCAATGTGATTGATTCCATGACTGATGACCAACTCCATAATTTGATCGGCCTCTGATTGATCCACATCCCAAAAGGCGGCGGCACCAAAAATTGCGACGGTACTCAGATGCCCAGTGCGCCCCAAACTTCGTTTTTCCATAATATCTCCTTGAATAATCAATCTGCCCTAAAATCAAACCGGGCGTGTGATTCGCTCCAAATTATCGAGGATCGCCTTATAATGCTCACGGCGTTCTGCCCTTTCTTTTGGTCCTGGAAGATGCTCCTGGTGAAACGCCACTACTGTTTTGTCCCCCTTTGGTATCACTCGAAGTTGGATAGTTGAAGCTCTTGACCAACCTTGAGGCTGCCAGGTGATTCGCAGGTGAGAGTATGGAGAGAAGACTCTGATTTCACCTCTTGAGCCGTCACTCAACTCATACCTTGCGCCCTCAGTGAAGTCAAGATTCGACGATGAACCTAGCCAGATATTGACTCCCACAGGAGAAGTCAAGACTCTCCATGCATCCTCATGATGAATGGGCAATGTTCGTCGAACGCCGATTTGGTAACCGGCATCTTTGGTCAAGCCAACAGGTCGGTTACTATTCTGCATAATCACCTTCATTCCGCCACCGAATGGACAACTGGCGCCTGACGATCATTTTGCTGGGTCTCCGGCTGTGAATACCGTAAGACATTTCTCGATTTTCACAAATTCTAGCGCTCTTTCAGCTAAAACCTCAACACTACGGCTAGCCAGCAGGCAACCTGGGATACAATCTTATTGGAACGACCCGGCTTTGTTATTTGAGGGTATCCAGGATATACTCGGCAGCAGACACAGCCCAATCGCCATCCTCTGGAGCATCTTCCAAAAATCCAACCAGCACACTGGCTGTTACAAAACCGCCCAGACGTCCAAGAACGTAAGCACCGTAAAACCCTGCCCAGTGTTCATCTCTCGTTCCACCCAGGGCATTTTGCTCGTAGTCATGGTGGGCAATCCCTGCAGCATTTAGCGCTTCCGCAAGCGTTTTTCTCGAAGGCGTGGCATCCATGCGAATTCACCTTTCCAATTTATAACATAACTCCCGTGGTTAAGTCAGGCACAACCTGCCAATTAATAGACCTCCAGATGCTCCCGGATCAAGGCGAAATTTCCAACGCGATTTCGGCCATCTGCGGAAAATCCTTTTCTCGCTGCTCGGCTGTCGAGGATTCGCCGGTTACCAAGCTGTCGCTCACAGTCAGCACAGAGAGCGCATCAACCTTGAACTTCGCTGCAAGAGTATAGAGACCGGATGTCTCCATCTCGCAGACAAGTGCGCCATACTCAGCCCATTTCTTCCACCAGTCAGGATCATCGTCATAGAATGTGTCGGAGGAGAACATGCCTCCCACGTGCACTCTGACCCCGCGTTCTCTGGCTGCCTCATAAGCCTTCAATAAGAGATGAAAGCTGGCTGTAGGTGCATAATCCATCCCCTCAAAACGAAGTTTGTTAATGTGTGAGTTGGTCGATGAAGACATGGGGAGCACGATGTCGCCGACTTTCAGATGAGGCTGGAGTGCCCCACATGTTCCGACGCGAATCAGCGTCTTGACGTCATACTCGCTGACCAACTCGTGTACATAGATGGAGAGGGTTGGCATGCCCATGCCGGATCCCATAACCGAGACGCGCTTGTCCCCATAGCGACCCGTAAAACCCAGCATCCCGCGGACCTCATTGTAACAGAACACATCCTCCAGCATTGTTTCCGCAATGTGCTTGGCTCGCAACGGATCGCCGGGTAGAAGAACGGTTGGGGCGATTTGCCCCTGCTTTGCGCCAATATGAATGCTCACCTGACACCTCCTGAAGAGTTAGAGGCGACCTACGAAACTGCGCCTCCATGCTGATTTCATTATACACGTCTCTGCTGCCAGAGAACTTGTACACAAACCCAATTTAGCTATCCCACACGCCTGAAAGATCGTAATTCATCTGTTCCTGCTCAAGTTGCTCTACCTGGTATGCCACTGACTAGGTTGCCTGAGCATGTTACATGTTTCGAAAAGCGGCGGCAAAATAAATTAAGGATTCATGTGGCGCGAAGCCGATAAGTTTGATAACAAATAGTATCGTCTAATACGGGAGGATT
>CAZWME010000871.1:0-2583 GCA_964634515.1 uncultured Pirellulales bacterium
AGGGCCAGATGATATCGGCCCTAACATTTTTTCCGGGTCTGGTCCTTGGCTGGTTGTTTATTCGAACCAGGTCGCTATTAGCACCTATTTTATTCCATGGATTAGCTAATTCCTGCTATCTCGTAATAGCAGCCATGCTGACGTAAAGGCCCGATTCGATTGATGAATTCTATGCCGAACCAACGGCTGCATAATCCCGTACTAAAGCTTGTTTTGTTGTTGTGGTCAGCGTTCCGGAGGTGCGTATTGAGCTAAATTAGCGTTTTTTATCTTGACACACGCGCCAGATAAAAGTAAAAATAGGGAGTATGGGTGAAAAGCGGAATATTAAAATTAAAGAGAATAATGAGCGAAGTAAGAGTCTGTCGTGAATGCAAGGTGGCAATAAGCCGATAGATTCTTAAGGGAATGAGGTATTTTTTGGTAAAGAAAAGTGACAATATGTATAAATATAAAGCTTTATTAGTTGTTAAGTTAGCACTGATTTTGGTTTTGGGTTATGTTGTCGTCAGAACAGTGCTGATGCCACAAAACGTTGGTGATGCCTTCGTGCCAAAATCGGCAATTGGCAACGAAAGTATAAACGCGACTGAAACTGCAAGTTTCCCGGATTCCTCGGTTCAAGACTATTCAATTATTGTCGAGCGAGGTATATTTGGCAGCCGCGTTTCACCGTTGGAGGTAGATAAATCCTTGCAGGGTGGTAATAGTGCCAGCCCAGCGGAGTCAGCCGAGGAAGAACTTGATATAGCACTGCTTGGCACTGTGGCAGGCAATCCGGAGATTTCCCGGGCAATCATAAAGGATCTTGAGAGTAATGTACTCCACCTATACAAGACAGGCGATACTGTTGCAACTGCCAGTATCGAGAGCATCGAGAAGGATGCGGTAGTATTAATTCATAAGGGTCAAAGAAAGATGTTGAATCTGGGCAACAGAGAATCCAAACGGTATGACACTGACAACACTCAAACAGCTTTAGCAAAAAAAGCCACCCAAGCAGTTGAGAATAATCCATCGGCCAAGCCTCAAACTTTCGTAGATAAACTCAGGGATACGGCGATGATGTTGCCGGAGGCGGTTGTCGAACCTTATGCCATTAACGGCCAGGTTGAAGGACTTAAAATAACAGGTTTAGAGAACATAAAAGAAGCAAAAGACATTGGCTTAAAAAACGGCGACGTCGTCCGAGCAGTTAATGGACATCGATTGACCAGCAAGCAGAAAGCTTACCAGATTTCCATGAAGGCAAGGTCACAGACAACTTTAAATGTCGAGCTGTTGCGGAACGACAAAATCAAGATGTTCTCGTTCCCATTAAGGTGAGTGCTTAGGAAAACGAAGAACTATTGGTAAGTGAAACAAATGCAGTTAGATAGCTCAAAAACAAAAGGGCAAAAAGTGAAGAATGTAGCACGAAGCATTTTTTGTTTTATGTTTATGTTCTGCATAAATTTTATGGGCAGCACTATAGCTGCTGAAGAACAGCCATTTTCAGAGAAAGCTGTAAATCTACCTAAACTTGATAAACCAGGTATGGAGGATGAGCTCGTATATGTAAACTTTGACCAGGTTGATATTCGAGTAATGCTCAAGACTATTGGTGAAATTACTGGTATCAATTTTATCGTAGACGATAGTATAAGTGGCACTGTAACGGTGATGTCACCTACAAAAATACGTCTTGGTGAAATCTACGAGGTTTTAGAATCTATTCTGGATGTTAAGGGATATGCTGCAGTGCCGGCAGGTACAGGAGACCTTGTAAAAATAATCCCGAGGGCAGAAGCTGTAAAACGAAACTTACGTGTTCGCATTGGCAGTAATCCTTTGGAAATTCCAAAGAATGATTCTCTTGTCACCCAGATTATTCCATTAGAGTACGCTGACGTTACAGAGGTGAGTCAGATTGTTAAGCCTCTTTTAGCTACGGGCCTACACATGGCAACCTACCCCCGAACGAATTCGATTCTGATTACGGATACATCTTCAAATATACATCATATTGCCAAAATTATTTATAATCTTGACGTACCGGGTTCAAAAGAGCAGGTTACCGTAATCGGATTGAAGTATGCTTCTGCACAGGTACTTAGTGAGCAAGTAACTCGCATAATGGAAAAGAATCAGATTGTTTCTACACAAACTGGACGTAGTCGCACTATGCCGATGATTGAGACGGGAATAAAAGTCCTGCCTGATGTAAGGACAAATTCTCTTATTGTTGTCACAAATGCTCAGAACACTGAGCTGATCGAAGGATTAGTGGAGCAACTTGATACTCAACGGCCTCATGGGGCAGACAATGTTCATGTGGTATATCTTGAAAACGCACCGGCGAAAGAGGTTGCTGAATCACTTACGGGAGCTCTTGCGAATTTGAGAATCACCGGCGCACTTGAAGCTACCCAGCAAATTCAGGTTACTGCAGATGATGGTACAAACGCATTGATCATTGCCGCTTCAGCACAGGATTTTGAGGTCATTGCCGAAATTATAGAGAAGCTGGATATTTTCCGGGAGCAGGTTTTAGTTGAAATGCTCATTATGGAGGTGAGTGAAGATTGCTTAAAGGAAATTGGT
>CAZWME010000872.1:0-2582 GCA_964634515.1 uncultured Pirellulales bacterium
GTGTATTCTATTGATCTCCCTTGAACCGCACGTAACGCCACGAGTCAGGGGCCGAGGTACGAGGCTCCCTGAACTCGTTTGTCAGTTGCCTTCCTTTTTCTTGGGAAGGATTGTAATCCATTTATGGTCATGAGATAGATTTTCAGATGTATCGAGTTCCTTTCCTTTACTTGAATAATGGTAGAGACGTGGTCTATCCTCATCAGTAAACCAAACTGAACCATCGGATGCATCGATGTCAATTGATTTGCCGCCACGTTTCAATTCTAACAGGAGCTCGCCCTGTGGGGAGTATTTACGAGTTCTTGAACCGAGATATTTCCATGCACTTTCCCAACGAGGAGGCCATCTGCGAAAAGAGAGCTTGCTATATTCCCGATAGCGTATTCCTGTGACCCAGGCATTGCCGTTAGACCGATCGACACGCACACATAATGGCGATATATCTTTCAAGGGAATGTTCCATATTATTGTACCTTGCTGACTTATTTTAATAAGTCTATTTTGGCTTCCAGTGACATCACTGTGTTCACGTTCTACTACCCAAACTGATCCATCAGAATCGATATCCACTGAAACAGCAAACCATTGAATCGGCTTAATTACCTTTACAACTCTGAGATTCATGTCACACTTCTTGATGTCACCACCAACCACCCACAGGAAGCTTCTATTCGGATCAATGACCATATCGAAGCCGTTTATCACGGCTGATTGTTTAATGATTGTCCCTCCTCGGTCAAAAGCTTGGATACCGTTACCATATATTGTATCATCTGATGTTAGTGCATATACGATGCCCTGAGCAATCACAGCAGAAGTATATTTTCCCTGCAATGACCACATTAGATTTCCCGTCGAGGTATTGTAGGCCGATATCCTGTCAGCCACGTTTTCACATACTACAAAAAACTTACCATCTTGGGACACTGAAATAGCCCTGTTACCTCCAGCGTTCTGACAAATGTTCAGGCCGCTAATCTCATTGATTACCTTTCCCTCCGAATCTAAAGACAATACAGAGTCAGTGAATGGTGGTACCTTATAGTCGCTATCGCAGTTATCTAACACCAGAATATGCGGTGACTCTGTAGCAGAGACTGGCAACTCTGCTTCAGCCTTATGAATGAGTACTGTGGCCAATAGAAGTAGTAGCGTAACACTTGCTGCATTAAGCAGAGATTCATAGTATGTGTTTTTTTCTGCCATGGCGATGATGCTCCTTGCGACTAACTATGTATATATGCTTTCCGCATAAAATCCCTTACCTCATTGAGTGTCAGTATATCACCCCTCTAAAGTCCAAACTCATATGATATCATATTCGTTCTCTAACGTCACTCCTCAGACGCGGCCTTCTGGCCGTCGTCTGCAGGAGCTTGTTCGATTTCAGTCATACCTGGTCTTCGTGTCTTTCTTTTGAACAGCCGTATAGAAATCTCGAATCTGGCGCCGAAGCACTCTGCTTTCAGATAGCTCTGGCAATTGGTCGATCTCGAAGAAACGGGACTCCGATGACTCGGAGGTCGATCGTGGTGAGCCCCCGACGATTTCGCAGTGGAAGAACATTTTGTACACATGATAAGGGAAAACCGGCAAATGCCTCTGTTTGGCTCGGTCGAATACTGCTAACAGTAGTCTTGGCTCAACTATATATCCAGACTCTTCTTCGACCTCGCGCACTACTGATTCAGAAGGTGACTCGTTAACATCTGCCCATCCACCCGGCAGGGTCCACCTTCCGCCATCCGCATCTTCACGAATCAATAAGACTTTCTCATTGGATAGAATGAAGCCGCGAACGTCTACTTTTGGTGTTGCATAACCGAACTCAGCCTTGCTCCATTCAAGAATATCTTCTTGCGATAAGTTGGATGACCTTGCCAGAAGTTCTGCTGCAAGTTCTCGGAGTCGCGAGTATCGTTCGCGATCAAACTGATCCTCACTGAAATGGAGGCCGGCCTGCGCCATCGCCTCCATCTCTTTTGCAATGTTGACTATATCCATTTCTTCATATCGAACGTGACTCCTGAGGTGCGCCATTAGGCGTCACCTCCAGGATATTGTTCGCCGTTTCATCTTGTGTTCTCGATTCTTGCTCGGGTTTTTCCTAATTGCTGGACTTCCACAGCAATCGGGCGAGATTGATTCCTCGCTGCGGGTAGTCGGCGCTGGAGATGAAGTAGTCTCCCTTCTCATCTTGGACGATCTCCGGGGCATGTGCTTTGAGTTCGGTCACCGGAGGCCTGTTATGGAAATTCGTTGGCGTGTCCGAGATGTATACATATGTACGATAGTCGTATGTTGATGGATCATGACCATCGTATAGCGCCGGAAGCTCTGCCCCGGATCCTGCGCTGTCCCACAGACACCAGAATAGATAGAAGGTGTCGTTGTACCGCATCAGTGTAGGTGATTCGCAGTGCCAGCTGGCCTCAGGAGCGGTGAAAATGTCCACCGACTCCGACCAATTGACGAAATCTCTCGAGGTGACCAGGGCGACCACCCTGTTATTGCACCGGACCAGATAATACGTGCCATTCCAACACATAATATCGGGATCGCGGTCACTGTCCTTGATA
>CAZWME010000873.1:0-2574 GCA_964634515.1 uncultured Pirellulales bacterium
GTCCGTGGAAAGGTGACATCTGGAGCTTTAGTATTCCCCCCAAGACAGCATACTTTCCCGAACCGGCTGATGGCGCTGAGTCTGTAGGTGTCGATGACGGCCTTAGCTGGACGGCTGGTTTCGGTGCGAAACTGCACACTGTTTATTTCGGTGAAAGTTCTGAAGAAGTGGACAATGCAGCAGGTGGTCTTCCTCAGGGAACTTTAAACTATGATCCCGGCACACTTAAAATGGCTAAGACTTATTACTGGCGTGTCGATGAGTTCGACGTTATCGAAACGTATAAAGGTGATGTCTGGAGCTTTACGACCGAGGGTGCTGTTGGCAGCCCGAATCCCGCTAATGGCGCTGTGGACGTAACGCAAACACCTACTCTAACCTGGTCTCCGGGTTTTGGTGCTTCGCATGAAGTCTATTTCGGCAACGATGCAGCCTCGCTGGAATTAAAAGGCAGCGGCAATCTTGGCTCAGAGAGCTATAACCCCGGACAGCTTGAGTGGAATACTACCTACTACTGGCGCGTTGACGAGGCCAATAGCGCCAACGCAGACAGCCCGTGGACAGGCCCTCTCTGGAGCTTCACTACCGCCAACTTCCTTATCATAGACGATATGGAGGCCTACAATGACATTAATGAAGGAGAACCGGGGAGCAACAGGATATATCTTGCCTGGGAAGACGGTTTTAGTAATCCGGCCATAAACGGTTCTACCGTTGGTCATTTAAATCCTCCATTTGCCGAGCAGACTATCGTTCACGGTGGTTTGCAGTCGATGCCGATGTCCTACGACAACGCCGTCGGAAAATCTGAGGCGACCTTGACTTTGACTTCCAATCGTGACTGGACAGTAAATGGTGTCGATACTCTGACAATCTGGTTCAGAGGTGAATCATCCAACGCCGCTGAGACTTTGTATGTTGCCCTCAACGGCAACGCCAAAGTCAATAATGATAATCCGGATGCAGCACAGGCAACTGCCTGGACACAATGGAATGTCGATCTGCAAGCCTTTGCCGACCAGGGCGTCAACCTTGCAAATGTAAATTCGATTACTCTTGGCCTTAGCTCGGTTACCGGCGGTACAGGTATAATGTACTTTGACGATATTCGCCTGTATCCGATAGCGCCTTAAGTGACACATTATTGTGCGATTTGAATAAAGTTCAAAAATATTTGATTGAGATTGAACTACTCTGTGAAATAGCTGCACAGAACAAGATGTTCGCTGATAACAACATGTATCTTGCTACATGAGTAGGGATTCTTTACGTTAATATTTATAAAGGAGAAATATTATGTTTAGACAGTCAATTTGTTTAATCTCTCTTGCACTGGTACTGTTGGTGACTGGTAATACCGAAGCCGACTTAGTCGGCCACTGGAAGCTTGATAGTAACGCCGCCGACAGCTCCGGTAACGGTCATGACGGGGAGATCTTCGGCGAGCCCAAATGGGTAGATGGAAAAATTGGTGGAGCAATGGAAATCGATGGAGATGACTGGATTGAGGTACCTGGCACCAGTGCAGCAGAGGGGTTTGCCGCTTTAGAAGGCCAGGTAACATGGACTGCCTGGTTCAAAACTTCAAACAGCGGCGTTATCAATACACTCATGGCTCAGGGTCCTGCCGGGGCGGCGCACGTGCAGGGTAATAGATCAATTAATATCGAAGTCTCAGGTGTGATCATGATACGTGCTCACAGCATTGGAGCTTTGACATCTCTAAATTCCACTGCTGTTGTGAATGATGGCGAGTGGCATCATGTGGCCGTTACGACCGCTTTTGAAACGGACGGAACCAATGATACCATGAAGGTCTATATTGATGGCGACCTTAGCATAGGCTATGAGACAAGCACGGTTAATATTAACCAGCATAGCGGACCTGCTGCCGATTTTATTGTAACTCTTGGTGCCAGAGGTACCACTCCTTTCAACGGCTTGATTGACGACGTACGTATTTACGATCATGTTTTGTCGGATGTCGAGATTCTCTCCGCTATGGAAGGGAAGCCTTGGCCTTACGCTCTCGGACCTGATCCGGCTGACGGCGCTTTACTTTCAGACACGTGGGTGAACATTAGCTGGTCGCCCGGAGCCCTTGCGGTCACACATGATGTGTACATTGGTGATAATTTTGACGATGTGGACGCCGGAGCCGAAAGCACTTTTATCGTCAATCAGGCCGACACTTTTCTTGTTATTGGATTCCCGGGTTTTCCATATCCGGATGGCCTTGTCCCGGGTACGACTTACTACTGGCGAATCGACGAGGTCAACGACACCGAACTGAACAGTCCGTGGAAGGGCGACATCTGGAGCTTCAGTATTCCCCCCAGAACTGCATACTTTCCCGACCCGGCTGATGGCGCCGAATCTGTAGCTGTGGATGTAGAGCTTAGTTGGACGCCAGGATTCGGTTCCAAATTGCACACCGTGTACTTCGGCGACAACTTTGACGATGTCAGCAATGCCACAGTTGGACTCCCGCAGGGAAGTACAACATATACTCCCGGCCCGCTTGAAATGGCTAAGACTTATTACTGGCGTGTCGATGAGTTCGATATTGTCGAG
>CAZWME010000874.1:0-2567 GCA_964634515.1 uncultured Pirellulales bacterium
AGCTTCTGCTGAGTCAATGCGATTACAGTAAAGTCTTCCATACTGAACAATGAGGCGGCAGCGCAAATCGGGTCTTCGGTATCGACCATTATAATACCACTGTCGCCCAGTTTTTGGTCTTCTTCTATAAGGTGAGTTACATCGATGTCTTCTGCGAATATTTCATCAGGCAGCTCCAGATAGGCCTCAACATCTTCCGGGCCCTTTAGAAGGTGCTCCACCGTCCAGATGGTATCGACATCGGGGCTGCGGCGTGTCAATGCCCTCATATCGCGGCCACCGATTTTCAAATTTGTGAATGTGAAAAGGCAGCCTTTTTCGGTATATGTTCCGGTTTTGAAGAATTCATCGCGGCAATTATCACTGGCCGGTGTGCCGGATGTAACTTCGTGGGAGCGCGACTTGACGGGGCTGCGCATACGAATAAGGTCTGTTTGCCGCTCAGCAAGCTCAAGGAGCGGCTTCCAGGATGGGTCGTTATAGATATTGAACTTGTCCGGGTCCGAGGGGTCAACTTTGAATCCGCCTATTTCGTAGAAATTAACCGCGGGCCGGTCAACCGCCCTGCCGCACAACGTTGCCATCAATCTTTCTCGCCTGTTCATTTTGGAACCTCTAAAAATTCATTTTTACTGCGAACGGCTGCAATCTCCTCCGGCTGCGTTGTCAGGCCAAACTTCGTCCTCGACATAGCTTGAGCTATGCCTGCGGCGATTTTGACCTTCCGCCTTGCTGGAGAAAATTTCGCTCGTTCTCGTGACAAAAGCAATTTTTAGAGGCTCCTTTATTATTATTCGGCCGGGCTGTTTTCCTCGACGGGGATATGCTGCGATTGTTCGGAGCGGCCTGAGAGGTTTTTGAACAGAGAACGAATGTTGAAAAATCCGCCAATCGTAACAACCACCGCAAGCCCCGCAAAAAGAACAAGACTTACAATAAAAAAAGCGGTCCAAAAGTTAATCCAAAAATTCATATTTTGTTACTCCTTAGCTTCAGTATATGCGCGGTTCTGCGGGAATAAAAGAGAGCCGGCTATCATTGCCAATATTGCAAGTGTAATGACAGTAAGGCCTACAATCTCGCTGCCAATCGTATCATATACTTGTACTGTCTTTGTGGTAATCTCTTCAATGGGAATGTTCCTGACGACAAGAGCCGTCTTTTCGGTAACCTCTTCTATTGGTATTTCTTTTGTGAATCCGAATCGCAACTTTATGGGATTCAACAAAAATCCAAGCCCGTTCTGCACAGGTTTCAAGCCAATAATAGCAATGAAGCCACAGGTCAGAGCTGAATATGCACCGACTTTACTGGCCCGTTTCCAGTAGAGGCCGAAGACCAACAGAGCGATGGCGCCGGTAAAATATATGGCCCCGGAGATTGCCATGTAATCCCATAAATCCTGACCTAAATCATACCAAAGCCCCCAAACCAAAATGAAAATACCAATACCAATGATAAATATTCGTGTCAGTAACAGACGTGCTTTCGAAGATAATTCTTTTTTGAAACATGGCGCGACCACATCCTGGGTAAGGACGGAACTCCAGCATAACAGGTAACTATCGTGAGTGGACATGAACGCAGCGAGCATACCGGCGGAAATTAATCCTATTAAACCAATAGGAAGGATCTGGCTCAGGAATATTGGCATCGCCATTAGAGTTACCTGTGGGTCTACGGAACTCCCATCCGGGAGAAAAACGTTTTTTAATGACTCATGCTGAGCGATAAAGACAAAAGCACAAATTCCCAAAAAATACGGCAGAAGGAACCGCATGAGAAATCCGATAGAAGCCCATGTGTAGATTTTTTTGACGGTACGAGTATTCTCGGCGGAACAGGCTCGAATCACCGCTGTTTGCCAAACCGCGCAACTAACCAGGCCCAGGAAGAACATCCAGACAACATAGGGAACACCAAAACCCTCCTCTCCACGAAACGGGTCGAAGCCCGCCTGGCCTTTTAACTGGGAAACTGTTTCGATAATGTTATCCCAGCCCAAATATCTGATGGACAACAGACTCGCGGCCAAAAGGCCGAACGATAAAACTACGAATTGTATATAGTCAAGAACCACTACCGAAACCATTCCCCCCAGGGCGGTATAAAGCAGCACCATTCCCAGCAAAACGCTCATTATAATCTTAAGGTGAATATCCTCAGTCATCCCGGTTATGCCCATGACAAAAATGGAACCGGCTTTAAGGAACATTCCCATATTGAGGATGCCGGAGAAGGCTAATATCGTTCCACCCAAAATGCGGACACCGCGTCCGAACCGCTTCTCGTAAAATTCCGGTATGGTCATTACCTTCATACGTCTCAAGGGCACCACGATGAATCCGGTCAGGCCTACAACTAAAGTTACGATAGCAGCAGCTAATGCGATGTGAAAGGCAGCGAAGCCGCCGGTAAAGCCCTTTTGAGCCGAATACATGACCGTAACCAAACCTAACTCGGTTCCTATCATTGTCGCAACCGCCAGGAAAGTTTTTAAGCCACGGCCGGCAACGATGAAATCTGCAACATTACTGATGTATCGTTTTACATCAACCCCAACGGCT
>CAZWME010000875.1:0-2567 GCA_964634515.1 uncultured Pirellulales bacterium
ATTTTCTATTGGATATTGACTATTGGTTGAAGATTGCCGCAGTCGCTTTGCTCCTTCGCAATGACAGTTTTTTTACCGCTCCATAACTGTTGCGGCTCTGACATATCCGAACCGTATGGGCTAAAGTCCATCCTACAGCTACATTTCGATTGATTAATGATTATGGGACTATAGTCTTCGTTCAAAAGGGATTGACTTGGCGGGGCTTTATATGTTAAGATGTGTATAGCCAATGTAAGTGGCTATGAGTAAGTGGCTAAAGAATGGAAGTGAGGACGGGAGAAGGGATGAGCAAAAATGCTCCGATTGATTAGAATCTTATTGTACATCTTGTTTTTGGTTATAGCATTGCCTGGTTCAGTCGAAGCAGAAGAACGCCTATTGCCATTAGTGATCAATGAATTTATGGCCTCTAATAACAGCTCTGGGCTTGACCCACAGGGCCAATATGATGACTGGATAGAAATTTATAACTTTGGCTCAAGTATTATTGATATCGGGGGTTTTTACCTGACGGACAATTTGGCCGTCCCTACTAAATGGCGCATTCCTGATGGTATTCCGACTCTGACCAGAATACCTTCGTTTGGTTATTTATTAATATGGGCCGACAATGATACCACATATTCCGGACTTCATGCCAATTTCAAACTCGATGCGGGCGGTGAGCAAATTGCTTTATTTGATTCCGACGGCAGTACTTTAATTGACGAAGTTGTTTTTGGTCAGCAGACTACAGATATCTCATCTGGTCGCTACCCCAACGCCAGTGATAACTGGCAATTTTTTGATGAGCCCAGTCCGGGAGGCCGAAATATTAGTTCGTATTTAGGCCAGGTAGCCGATACTAAATTCAGCCATGAACGAGGTTTTTACGCTGCTCCATTCTCTGTTACAATCGCCACCGAAACCAAAGATGCTGTAATATACTATACACTTGACGGCAGCGAGCCGTATGACGTTAAGGACAATAAACGGTCTTCAACAGGTCGTGTTTACACTGGTCCTGTCCCCATTAATACAACCACATCTTTACGTGCGGTAGCTGTCAAATCCGGTTTCAAATCCACAAATATAGATACCCAGACATATATCTTCCTTGATGATGTTATTCGACAGCCTGCCCGTCCGGCCGGTTTTCCCACTAATTGGGGGCATGGGGGCAAAGGCGACTATGAGATGGATCCGCAGGTTGTCAATAATTCACTCTATCGAAATACGATAAAGGACGACCTAATGTCCGTACCGACGTTCTCGCTGGTGATGGATGTGGATGACTGGTTCGGCAGTAAAGGTATATATATCAACAAGAGCCAGGATGGCACTGAGCGAGTAGCTTCGTTTGAGTATATTGATCCGAATCGCGGGGATGCATTTCAGAGTAACTGTGCCATAGCAATGCAGGGCGGCGTCAGTGGGGGAGGCACCAGCCTTAACAGGTGGAAGACAGACAAGCTTTCGATGCGGCCAAGATTCAAAACCCACCTGGACAATGGAACCGCGACAGGTGGGCCGCCACAGCTTAAATACCAGCTCTTTTCGGATTCACCCACCGATCGTTTTGACACCATCGTATTCGATGCCGTGCTGAACCACTCGTGGCTGCACTCCAGTAGCGGTCAGCGAGACACTGCTAAATATATACAGGATCAGTATGTCGCCGACCTCCACAATGTTATGGGTGGTCATTCACCGAATGGATCTTATGCGCACATCTATATTAATAAGTTGTACTGGGGAATGTATTACGTCCATGAAAGACCTGATGATTCATGGGCGGCGGAGACGTTTGGCGGTGACAAGGAAGAGTATGATGCAATCAAGCATAATTCAGGCGGCGTTGTCAATAGCGGAATCGGCGGCAACGCCAGAACGAATTATAATTCTATGGTTAGCGCTGCGAACGCCGTGCAATCCGATCCCGCCAATATGGCCAAGTACGAGGCACTGTCTGAGAAGCTGGACATCGATGACTTTATCACTTATCTGCTGGCCAACTGGTTTTGTGGAAACCATGATTGGCCCCATAAGAACTGGTATGCAACGCATCGCAATCATCCGGACGGTCGTTGGCGCTTCCACTCCTGGGATGCCGAGCACACTGTTGAAGGAGGTAACGATGTAGGAGAAAGTCCGAGCGATATTCATAACAAGCTTAAGGTTAATGCTGAATATCGCTTGCGCTTTGCGGACCACATACACCGTTACTTTTTTAATGATGGTGTGCTGTCATACCCGAATACAGCAAATATGTACCAGAGGCGAATGACCGAGATTGACCGGGCTATAGTTGGTGAGTCGGCGCGATGGGGAGATAACCGGAAATCCACGCCATACACACGTGAGGACTGGATGGACTTCCAAAACAATAATTTACTGAACAGTTTTTTCCCGGGCCGCTCGGCAACCGTACTGGGCTGGCTGAAAAACGCCGGGTTATATCCAAATGTTACTGCGCCGGTATTTCATATCAACGGCTCGTATAAGC
This sequence comes from uncultured Pirellulales bacterium, assembly GCA_964634515.1. Lineage (GTDB taxonomy): Bacteria > Planctomycetota > Phycisphaerae > Sedimentisphaerales > Anaerobacaceae > NIOZ-UU13. Next base: position 2,489 of record CAZWME010000875.1, read on the forward strand.
ACGGTGGTCAAATTTTGCCCAACAACAGATTTTCTATGACTGCTACGACCGGCACGATCTATTATACCGTTGACGGCAG
>CAZWME010000876.1:0-2567 GCA_964634515.1 uncultured Pirellulales bacterium
ATATTTCTGGGCACAAAAGAGTGGTGGTTTCTCGTCCCCGACCAGTCGATTGTTTCAAGCGGAGGTAAGACCGAAGGAGAGGTGCTGAACCTGGCCGCCCGTCATAAAGACGGCAAATGGGTTATGGTTTATTCGGCTGGCAAAAGCTCATTCTCCGTTAACATGAACAAGATTATAGCGGCAGACAAAGTAGATGCATCCTGGATTGACCCGAAAACCGGCGATTCGGTCCTGATTGGCGGTTTTTCCAATACGGCGGTGAGGTCGTTTTCGAGCCCCGAGGATTGGGAAGATGCTATATTAATACTAAAAGCAACCGGTGACTAAGTCCCGGCCTTAACATCTGAATCAATAGATTTGGATAATTACCTTGTCGGTTCTTGTCAGTTCGTGTCTTTTATACCGAGGTCGTCTTTTGTAAGGATGGACTCGAATTTGTAGCCGGCTTCGGTGATGTTTTCTTCGGCCCCCTGTTTGCGGTCGATAACACAGACGATTTTTTTGACGGTCGCATCGGCGTCGGTAATGATTTTAGCTGCTTCGACGACCTGTCCACCGGTCGTGGCTATATCTTCGACTAAAAGAACAACGTCACCCGCCTTTAGTACGCCTTCAACCATTTTGCTGGTTCCATAGCCTTTTTTGCTGTTGCGGATAATGACCCAGTTTTTACCGGATTCCATCGCGGTAGCTGCTGCTAAGGCAACGCCGCCCAATTCGGCTCCCGCTATCAGGGTGACATCATCGGTGATATATTTGGCAAATTCGCCGCCCAGGGCCTTGAGTATGTCCGGGCAGGTCTCGAAAAGGTATTTGTCGAGATAGTATTTACTTCGCTTACCGCTGCGAAGGACAAAGTCACCTTCCAGATAAGCTGTTTCTTTTATTCTCTTTATTAGTTCTTCTCTTGTCATAATAAAATTTACCTTGTAGTTAGATTTCAAAAATAACTATTCCTTAATACAATCAACCAAAATATAGTTGCAGTACAAGTTAATGAAATAAAAAAGGTAATGTACATCCTGTGATGTACCTGCCGGAATCAGAGCACAGAAAAGCGACGCTTTCTGCAACATCCTGTGGCGAAGTATTGCTGCGTTTTTGCCATGCCGGGCCATGGTCACACTGTTCGATGGCTTCGTTTAAGCTTTCGATCGCAGGTACAGGTCCCGGGCTGATAATATTAACGGTTACACCATTGCGCCAGGCCTGGTCGCGCCCCTGGAGCATTGCATGTGTTCTGGCCGCCTTGCCTGCATTGTAGGAGTAAGCTGGTGACTCGTAAGGCGGCAACAGTGAAATACCAATTACTCTTCCCCATTTGCGCTTATACATTTCAGGCAGTACCAGTGGCATCAAATGGAAGAAAGGTGCAACCTCATTTTTTACATCCTCTATCGCAGCGGATGAATCAAGCTTATCGATAGGTTCCGGGTGCCAGCCAGCGCCGGGATTAATAACACAAATATCAATCCGGCCTAAATGTTCGATTGTTGCATTCACTAAATTTTTGCAGTCATCGGCTTCAAATACATTAGCCTCTATAGCAATAGCATCGCCGTCGCGGTTTTTAATGTGGTTGATTATGGCTTGCGCCTGGTCTTTACTCGTACGATAATTTATAACGGCTTTTGCTCCTTCACGGGCCAGTGTCAGTGCAATGCTTCGTCCCATACCCTTGCCGGCAGAGCCTGTAACCAAAGCTACTCTGTTCTTCAGCTTCATCTTGTTCTTTTAAACTTTCAGTTCCACTTTTAGATTCAGTTCTTTTCGGTATTTTTTGCGGAGCGGCGTTACGACATCTCTGATGAATTCATCGACCTGCTGTGGCGCCCTGCCGATGTATTTGCTCGGGTCCAATACTTTTTCAAAGTTGATTTTATTAAAAGAAATATCAGCTTTTAACCGGTTAATTAAATCATTGGGTCTCCCGAATTTCTTTACCTGCGCCGCGGCGGCTTGTGAGTGCAGCCTTATTTTTTCGTGCAGTTCCTGTCTGTTTCCGCCGGCTTTGACCGCAGCCATAAGGATATTCTCGCTGGCCATAAAAGGCAGCTCGGCGGCGACGCGGGCCTCTATCACCTTTGGATAGATTACAAGCCCGCCTGTAACGTTGATAAGGATTTGCAGAATCCCGTCAACAGCCAAAAATGCTTCCGGTATTACTATTCGCCTGTTGGCCGAATCATCGAGCGTTCTTTCGAGCCACTGCTCCGATGCTGTCATTTGCGGGCTGGATGCCAGGCTCAATACCAGCCTGCTCAGGGACGTTGCCCTTTCACACCGCATCGGATTCCTTTTGTAAGCCATCGCCGAAGAGCCTATCTGGCTTTTTTCAAAAGGCTCCTCGACTTCTTTCAGGTTTGCGAGCAGTCTGATGTCATTACACATCTTGTGTGCTGATTGTGCGATTGAGGCTAAGGTGTTGACAATAAGGGCGTCAATTTTTCGCTGATATGTTTGACCTGTAACGGCGCAGGTTTTTTTGAAGCCGAAAGCGGCCGCGACGAGCTTATCGAGCTGCTTGACTTTGCCGCCCCTGCCGTCGAAAAGCTCCAAAAACGAAG
>CAZWME010000877.1:0-2565 GCA_964634515.1 uncultured Pirellulales bacterium
CAGGTCATATTTGTAAAGAACACTGAAAAGCGATTCTTTTACCCTGTCGGTTATAGGGCGGGAGTCCTGTGTTTTGGGACTAAACAATTTCATTCCTCGTTTTGAGCCTGCTATTATTCGCATTTTGGGATTTTTGCTACTTTTACTTTGTTGCCCAGTAGTCAACTACAAGGACTTTATCCAGGTGGGGGCCTAAGATTTTGCCGAATTCCTGATGGTCCGGATGCGGTAAGTATTCGGCCCTTGCGGCTTCGCTTGGAAATGTCACCAGAAAGCAGTGAGTAAAGCCCTGCTGACGGTTCTCCACGCTTACGTCGGTACCCCATTCGAAATCACAAATCGCATCGATTTTGCCCGGCAGGGCACGGAAAGCATCCTCAATTTCTCTTATCTGCCGGCTGGAAGTGTCGTCCTTGAACTTGAACAGAACGACATGACGCAGTCCCCGGGAATCTTTTCTTTCGGAAACACATTTAGTAGTGTGGACACTGACGCAGCCGGACAAAATAACCGACCCCAAGGCCAGATATAGAACATTCCTGAGCATACAATGTTACCTCCAATAGTTTACTGCTGATTCATTTTACCAACTTTCCGGACAAGGGATTTTATCAGCAAGGCTGTTCGGCGTCCATACCAAAATTATCAGGAGCAAATCTGCTTTGAACTATAGTTTTGCGGTCATCCGACGACCACTGAAAACGAGATAAAATGCGATGTCAGAGGAGAAGCTCGGTGATTTGTACGGCGCACTGGCGGAACTTATCGGCGGGGAGTGTTACGGTTTGCCATTTTGGGCTGCGGCGTTTCATAAACGAGCGGTAGTCGTCTAATTTGACGGTAAAAAAAACGTACCTGTCCTGGTCAAAATCGAAGACATTCACACCGTTAAAATCCACGTCAATATTCTCTATCTTATAGACGAAAATGAATACCGCCTGGTAAGCCGGGCCTAAAACTTCCTGCCACTTTACTAAACCGTCAATATCTTCGGCTGTTACCCAGCATTCGAAGCCGGTCATTTTCTCCAGAGTGGTGCCGGTGAACTTTCTGCCCTTTACCTCGGCGATAGTTATTGGCTTGGCGGGCGGATATACCAAATAATCGAAGCTCTTAATTTTGCCGTCAGTAAATACCGGCTGTTTGTGTTCATCTATCGGAGTATATTTGATTTGATGGTCGATGAGCCAATTTTCGAAGGCCCGCTCATAGTGATTTGGAAAAGAGTCCTTTTTCATAGCTGGAGTCCTTCCCGCTACCCGCTGACTGAGGTATCAATAGCTGCTTATCAAGGTGCTTGGGTTTATAATGTTATTTGTCGGCTTTGAACAAAAGCGGAACGAGTTCATTCAGGTATATTCGCCACAATCGCCATTCGTGGCCGCCTTCTGTAATGTGGGCGACGTGCTTTATATTCTCGGTATTCAAACGTGTAATAAATTTCTGGTTTGCCTGGAAAAGGAAGTCCTTATTGCCGCATCCTATCCAGAGCAGATCAAGCATGTCGTTTTTAGCCTTTACATTGGATAAGAGTTCATCAAGCTTCGGACTTTTGGGTACGGCTGAGCTGAACGCGCCTACCCAGCCGAAAAGATCGATATTGCCCAGCCCTATAGTCAGTGACTGTCCGCCTCCCATCGACAGGCCGACAATGGCCCGGTCTTTTTGGTCTTTACTTACTCGATAGTTTTTCTGAATGTAAGGAATTATGTCTTCAATAAGGTCTTTCTCGTAGGCTGCGTATCTGCCAATGCTACGCATGTCGGGAGGCGCCGATGGTGTATGGCCATAGGGCATCACGATTACCAGGGGTCTGGCTTTTTTCTCAGCGAGGAGATTATCGGCGATTAGGTTGGCCCGGCCAACAACCGTCCACGCATCTTCGGTATCACCCATACCATGTAAAAGATAAAGAACGGGATATGGGACATTTTTATTCGTCTCGTAGCCGGGCGGTGTATAGACATAAAGCCCGCGAGTAACACCGAGCGACTTCGAGGGGTATTTATGCAGGTGGACTGTGCCGTGCGGGACCTGCTGCTGCTCGAAGAACATCGGTTCTTTGCCGGGTATTTCGACAAGGTTCTTTGAAGTGCGAATCCACATTTTAATCCATGAATTGGCGGGATCGACTATCTGGAGGCCATCGGCGAGGAAGCTATATTCGTAAATCTCCGGTTTGACGGGTCCCAAAGTAATGCTCCAGATGCCCGATTTGTTTCTGGTCATTGGCTGGACGCCGCGAGCAAACTGAACATTCACACCCACACTTTTGGCGTTCGGTGCTCTTAGCCTAAATGTCACCCGGCCATCCGGATGAACCTCTGGTGATATGATGATTTGCCGTCGCGAAGCTGCTGCCTGAAGATGCGAGGCTGAACAAAGCAAAACCGATAGTAAAAGGAATAAAGATGCAGATTTAAGGAATCTCATTTTTCTTACCTCCAAATAAATCCCCCACGTTCCTGATAACAATAACCAATACAAAACTAAATCAAGACTTTAGAGCTGACAGAAACTCATCGTAATCAAGAAGCTCCTGCCGGCCGCTTGCCATATCTTTGA
>CAZWME010000878.1:0-2559 GCA_964634515.1 uncultured Pirellulales bacterium
ATAAGTGGTCAATTGATGAAGTCGTCACTTCAGCCGAAGATAATCAAAAATTCAGGTCATTAGTTGACAATCCTTACGGTATGCTTTTGCTGACAGGCCCAACAGGTTCCGGTAAGACTACTACTCTTTATTCGATGCTTCAATTACTAAATACACCCGAAAAAAATATCGTTACTGTAGAAGACCCGGTAGAATACCGTCTCAGGGGTATTACACAGGTCCAGGCAAGACCGGTAGCGGGAAGGACTTTCGCCCTGGCTCTGCGGAGTATCCTCCGACAGGACCCTGACATCATCCTGATTGGTGAGATTCGTGACGCTGAAACCGCCGAAATAGCCGTCAGCGCAGCTCTGACCGGCCATTTGGTTTTAAGTACTTTACATACAAATGATGCTGCAGGTGCGATTTCGCGCTTGATTGACCTTGGGATACCCCCATTTCTTGTTTCCTCTGCACTTCTTGGAACGGCAGCACAAAGGCTTATAAGAACATCCTGTTCAAAGTGCCGACAAGCCTATAAGCCTTCTGAAGAAGAATTAAAGCGTCTATTCGGCGATAAATCTGATATTGATAAGAATATTGAGCTGTACCACCCAACCGGATGCGAAAGTTGCTACAATACCGGTTACAAGGGACGAAAAAGCATTTATGAGATATTGCGTATTTCTCCGGAAATAAGGAGGTCGATCATAAATGGAAGCAGCGATCAGGCTATTAAGGAGCAGGCAATTAAAGAGGGAATGAAAATCCTTTCTGAAAATGCGGCTGATGAAGTGTTGAATGGTGTTACAACAATGGAAGAAATGATGCGAATCGTAGATATCAAGGTGGTATGATGACGGTATATGATTACACGGCAAAAGATAAAAACGGGGAGAAACTCATCGGTACATATGACGATGTTGATGGTGTTGCCCAGTTGCGGCAAGAACTGGATAAGATGGGTTATTTTCTGTTAAAGGCTCGCCGGCACAAGAACACAACATCAAAGCGAAGGAAAATAAAACAATCGGAAATCGTTACTTTCATCTATAAGTTTGCGGAGATGTATTCGGCCGGACTGTCAATCACAAGGTCTCTTGAGGTATTAGAGGAGCAGAGTTACAATCCGGCCCTTGAAAGTATAATTGCCGATATAAGGCAAAACATCGAGAACGGTTCAAGCTTGGAAAAGGCGTTTGGAAAACACCGTAACATTTTTTCTGATTTCTTTTGCGGAATGGTCGAGGCCGGTGAGTCCGGTGGGAAATTGTCGGAATCTCTTGAAATGAGTGCCCTATATCTCGAAAAGCGGATGGATATGAGAAGAAGAATCAGGTCCGCTTTTACTTATCCGGCTGTGGTAAGTGTTGTCTGCGTGGTGGTTGTTGCATGCCTTATAGCTTTTATCGTGCCTATCTTTTCCAAATTATACAAACAGTTACACGTCCAGTTGCCTGGTCCTACACGGGCCCTTGTAATCTTAAGTTCTATACTCAGGGGATATTGGTGGGCGATTCCCTTTGTCGCCGCAGCAGTGGCGGCGTTAGTATGGTGGCTGTTGAAAAATCCAAATGTCAGGGCAAAATGGGACATTTTCAAGCTAAAAATGCCTGTTCTTGGGACTGTTAATCGTATGGTTACCGTTTCCCATTTTATGCGGACCTTTGGAATGTTGACTTCGGTGGGAATTTCACCGATTAGGGCACTGACTGTGGCTTCCGATGTTGCTCATAATCACAAAGTTGCCGGAATTGCTCAAGAATTGCAGGATTCAATTGAAAAAGGTCTTAGTATCGGAGAATCATTGAAAAAACATGACATCTTTCCTCCGATAATTGTACAGTTGGCTCTTTCCGGCGATGAGGTGGGGCAGGTTTCACAAATGTTGAATAAAGGGGCCGATTTTCTTGATAAAGATATTAACAGAATAGTGGACAGTCTTATTGTGAAATTGGAGCCGGCTTTAACGGTTGTTATGGGAACAATCGTCGGAATTATCCTTATGGCGGTATATTTACCAATGTTCGATTATATGCAACACTTGAAATAATCCAATGTAACGATAATGCTAAAGTACCCGGTATTTTTTACCGATAGTATACCGATAGTATTATGAAATAGGTCGAGATATCAAATTTTTTTTGAAAGGAAAAATGATGCGGAGCAAAAAGGGTTTTACATTAGTTGAGCTGATGATTGTCGTTTTGATCCTTGGCGCATTAGCGGCGATTGCGATTCCAAGAGTTATGGGAGGCGCACAAGCTGCCAGGATCAGTGCCTGCAATACGAATGTCGACTTGTTAAACTCACAAATAGAATTGTACAATGCAAACGAGGGTGTCTGGCCGGCACTGCTGACAGACGTGACTCTTGATCCAAACTATTTTCCGGACGAACCACCTGCATGTCCATTTGGCACGCCTTATAATTATAATGCGGACCATCGTGTCGATGCTCACAGCCATTAGTTTTTAGTTTCAGTGAGCAAAACAAAGCCGGATATAGATTTTGAAATAAATCAACAAAGATGGCTGATGGTTGGGTCTCAGCCATCTTTTACTTTTTAAGTTGATTGGT
>CAZWME010000879.1:0-2557 GCA_964634515.1 uncultured Pirellulales bacterium
GGCCGCGTGGGTGCCGGCCCGCAGGGCGGCAAAGGTCGATCCGATGGAAGCGTTGCGCTACGAGTAGGACTCATAGCGATTTAATATTTTATATGTACTATTGATGATTGAGAATTTGAAATGAATACTTTTTTAAACGATATCAAATATGGTATTCGACAACTGCGAAAGAATCCCGGCTTCACTGCTGTAGCTGTATTGACACTGGGATTCGCGATGGGTGCCAACACGGCGATCTTCAGTGTGGCCAATTCCGTGTTGTTGCGTCCTCTTCCTTATAAGGATTCGGATCAACTGGTGATGATTTGGGCTAAGCGCATGCAGGAAGGTCGGCGACTGCAGCCTGCACCACTGGACTTTGTTTCCTGGCGTCGTGAGTGTGATTCGTTTACATCACTGGGTGCCCTCCGGCCTCAATCCCTGATTCTGACCGGACAAGGGGAGCCCATCGAACTGAAAGCCGGACAAATTTCCCAGGATTTTTTTAAGACCTTGGGTGTGGCTCCCCATCTCGGCAGAACGTTCGATGCCGACGAGTGCCAACAGGACGCAGGTCAGGTTGCGATGATCAGTCATCATCTCTGGCGCAATCGTTTCAATGCAGACCCAGAGATCATTGGACGCAATATTCGTCTTGGCGATGAACCTTTCACTGTGGTAGGCGTCCTGCCCCATATTCGACAATACCCTATAGATGATATTACCGTCTGGACTCCGCTGATACTGAATGAGTCACAGCCTGACGATCGTCACTTTCTATTCATTGTGGGAAGGTTAAAGCCGGATAGAAGCATGACCGAGGCGCAGGCCGGCATAGACGTTGTTGCAGCGCACTTAGAGCAGTCATTCCCTCAATCCCATACCGGTTATGGTGGTGAAGTCATGCCTATGCGTGACAGTTTCATTGGACCCATGCGCCCCGTGCTGGTCGTTCTATTCGGAGCAGTTGGCTTTGTGTTGTTGATTGGATGCAGTAATGTGGCTAATCTGCTCCTTGCCCGTGCCAGTACGCGCAAAAAGGAATTAGGCGTGCGCCTGGCATTGGGTGCAAGTCGATGGCGTCTCACCCGGCAAATGCTGACTGAGAGTCTCTTACTGGCACTGGGTGGTGGCGTGTTGGGCCTTATACTTGCCAGCGGTGGCGTGAATTTACTTTTAAGGAGTATCCCGGCAGACCTGCCTTTGCCTTCATTCATTAAAGACATCGGCATGGACTGGCGTGTGCTCAGCTTTGCTGTTTTGCTGTCCATGGCCACAGGTGTTATCTTTGGAATCCTTCCGGCCCTGCGTGTCTCCCGTCTCAATCCGAATTCGGCCCTGAAGGAAGGCGAGCGCACTATGACAGTGGGTTTCGGTCCCAGTCGCATGCGAAACACATTGATTGTTGCAGAACTGGCCTTGACCATGATTCTCCTCATCGCTGCAGGTTTGTTGATGAAGAATTTCATACAATTGCAGCACACGGATTCGGGACTCAAGAACGACAAGGTTCTGGTAATGAATATTTTTCTGCCCGCAGCCAAGTATGGCGAATCCCATCAAAGGGTGACATTCTACCGGGATACCCTGGCAGGTGTTCGTGCATTGCCCGGCGTGAGCCACGCCGGAGTGATTAACAACCTGCCGTTTCGCGGTTGGACGGGCTTCAACTTCACCATCGAAGGACGTCCGGCGCCGGAGCCGGGGCAGGTACCCCAGGCCAATGAGCGTGTAGTCAGTTCCGACTACTTTCAGGCCATGGGGATTCCCTTGCTCAAAGGACGGGATTTCACAGACCGCGAAGGACCTGACACCACGCCGGTTGTCATGGTCAATCTTGCCATGGTGCAACGCCATTTCGTAGAGAAAGACCCCATCGGGCGCAGAATAAGACCAGGCGGCCCTGATTCCACGGCTCCTTGGTATACGATCATAGGTGTCGTCGGAGACGTGCTTCACTTCGGCCTGGATAAACGGCCGCAGTCAGAGATATACAAACTGAACACACAAGATCCCTGGCTTAGCATGACCTTGGTCGCAAAAACTGAATCAGATCCTCTCGCCATGGCAACGAGTGTCAAAGAGCAGATCTGGTCGGTGGATCCTGATCAGCCGATTTCCGGGGTCACCGCTATGACGCAGGTCTTGTCTGACTCCTTATGGCAGGCACGTATCCTGACACACATTGAGGCCGTATTTGGAGTCATTGCCCTGCTCATAGCGACAGCAGGACTCTATGGCGTCATCTCGCAATTGGTGACACATCGTACCCACGAATTTGGCGTGCACATGGCCTTAGGTGCACAACGCATTGACATTCTCAGGTTGGTTTTGCGACAGGGATTGACACTGACTCTAATCGGCATAGGCCTAGGCCTGATCGGGGCAATAGCGCTAACCTGGTCGCTGACCGCGGTATTGCACGATATCAGCCCTACCGATCCTGTGGTATTTGCCGTGGTTGTTTTATTTCTGGCAGGTGTCGCCCTGGTCGCTTGTGTCATCCCCGCTCGAAGAGCGGCTAAGGTCGATCCGATGGAAGCGTTGAGATACGAATGAGAATTTATTATGAGAAAAT
>CAZWME010000880.1:0-2549 GCA_964634515.1 uncultured Pirellulales bacterium
GGGGCGTTGGAACACCAGCGAAATCCAAAAACGTTGCGCCGAAATCCAGGTTCAATACGATATCATTTTTGATAGAGCCGGCTTTTACTTCCTGCGGATAGCGAACAAGCAGCGGCATACGCAGCGATTCCTCATACATGAATCGCTTATCGAACCAGCCGTGGTCGCCTAAGTAAAAGCCCTGGTCTGAAGTGTAAAAAACTACGGTATTTTTTACCAGACCTGTCTGGTCAAGATAATCCAATACCCGGCCGACATTCTCGTCAACCGAGGCGATACACCGCAGGTAGTCTTTGATGTATCTCTGGTATTTCCAGCGGACCAGGTCTTTGCCCTTGAGATTTGCATTGCGGAAGGCTTCGTTTTTCGGGTTGTAAGCCGCATCCCAAAGCTTTTTCTGCTCAGGTGTAAGGTTCCTCGGGGGGACGAGTTTCAGGTCTCTTTCGGTCATTGTTTTTTCGATGCTCATATCCTGCTCTTTGGCTGCTCTTCCTCGGTTGGAGTAGTCGTCAAACAAATTTTCCGGCTCAGGAATATTAACATCATCGTACATTGTCAGATATTTGGGGCCCGGCTCCCAGGACCTGTGCGGGGCCTTATGTTGGTACATCAGACAGAATGGTTTTTCACTGGTGCGTTCTTTGAGCCATTTGAGTGCGTGGTCGGTAAGAATATCAGTAGTGTAGCCTGAATATTTTCTTTGTTGGCCCATTTCTTTCATAGCGGGATTATAATACCTGCCCTGTCCGGGCAGGACGTTCCAATAATCAAAACCGGTCGGGTCGGTTTTGAGGTGCCATTTACCTATCATGGCTGTTTCGTAACCAACCTTTTGGAGCAGTTTTGGGAAGGTTTGCTGGCTGGGATCAAACTTTTTTCTATTGTCGATGACGCCGTTAATGTGACTGTATTTACCGGTCAGTATTACGGCTCGGCAGGGGGCGCAGATTGAATTGGTGCAGAAGCTGTTGGTAAAGAGCATACCTTCCCTGGCGAGACGGTCGAGGTTTGGTGTTTTATTGATTTTACTTCCATAACAGCTCATCGAATGTGAGGCGTGGTCATCCGTCATTATAAATATTATGTTTGGTCTTTTTGTAGAAAAGCCTGCCGTTTTACCAATGCTTTCGCAGCCTGGAAGAATCGATAGCGCTGAAGCTGAACCCACCATGAAGCCGAGTTTTTTGAGGAAATCTCTTCTTGTTTGTCTTTTCATTTTAATTCCTTTCACACATTCTTGTATGGATTGTTTAATCATGGAAAAAAAGTTCTTTTCAATTTCCCTGTATTTTATGGCATTACCCCCATTGTCGCCAAAAGCCGGCGTTTGGAACATTCGGCAGCACATCCAGCCGAGACTCCCAGTCTTTGAGTATCTTTCGGTGCTCTGTCAGTACTGAGGCATATCGTGAGCTTGCGAGGAGATTTTTGGTCTCACCGGGGTCTGATTTCATATCGAATAGCTGCTCAACCGAATCATCTTTATAGGTGATGTACTTGAAAGACGGGGTGCGGACCATTCTGCCTGTATTGCTGCTGACCTCAGTAAAAACGAAGTTATCAGCAGGTAGGGACCTGCCTTCAAGTATTGCTCGTAAGCTTCTGCCTCTTGTATTTTCTGGTGGTTTTATTCCGGCGTAATCGCACAAGGTCGGCATTATATCCAGGCCGGAGGCCAGGTGGGTAGTATCCATCTTGTTTTCAGGAATATGTCCCGGCCAGGAAAGAATCAGCGACACTTTTGCGGCTTCGTCGTAGAGTGTATTTTTCCGCACCATCTGATGATGTGCCAGACTCTCGCCGTGGTCAGAAGTAAATACGATTAGTGTATCCTTCGCATAACCATGATTTTCCAGCGTCTGAAGGATACGACCGATTTCAGCGTCAACATATTCGATATTGCGGTAATAGCTCCATAGGTAATATCGCCAATGCTGTTTTTTCCATTTGCCCTTAAAGGGCTCATTGCCGAGTCGTCTTTTCTTAATAACGCCCGGCTCATTCTCATCGAATTCGAAATTATCCGGCAGTTCAGGAAGCTCACCAGCCAACCGGGGGTACCGCATTTCATTCGTATTATCCATATTCAGGCGCAGCCACTCACAGATATCGTGAGGCTGCATAAATGAAGCGGCTAACAGGAATGGTTTTGATTTTGAACGGTTTCGCAAAAAGCCCTGGCATGCGCGTGACACTACCGTATCACAAAGGTAACCAAAGCCGCCGATGCCCGTATTGATTACGTTAAAGCCGGGTATATTGCTTGTGTAAGTTCTTGGAAGATGCCACTTTCCTGCATAAAAAGTCTCGTAGTTAGTTTGTTGCGAAAACCACTGGCCGAGGTTTGGGATGTCTGAACGGATAGGGCGTCCGTTTACGTAAACGGTGGCCTCGCTGCTGGTTCGGCCGGTAAAAATAGCACTCCTCGCAGGGCTGCAAACCGGATTGGCAGAGTACGATTGAGTGAAGCTTACGCCGCTTGTTTTGAGCCGATCAAGTGCTGGTGTTCGCACATGACGACAGCCTCCAGCGGCGATTGTATTGATATG
>CAZWME010000881.1:0-2542 GCA_964634515.1 uncultured Pirellulales bacterium
GATGCTCTTCAGCGTGCTTTGACTCAAGATGTATTTCATTATGCCAAAGATGCGAAGAAGGCCGCTGGCCGCGCGCTGGGCACTTTGGTCGAAATCATTACCTTCTATCTCATTAAGAGTTGGGGTTACGAGAAGTACACAGCAATTGAAAGACGTCTCCCGGAGTACGCAAATCCAGAAATCACGCACAATGTCGAGTTCAGTCTACACCCATCGTATGAACTAGCCTCCTTCCAGATTTCCAAGTCTGAACTTCCCTTGACACCAAAGAAGCTCGTCAAGCAGATTTCTGCCGCCGACTGGACGGCGTGCGAATCGAAAACAACACAGCTTCTCACTTCTGGTCAAATCCTTCGGAATGCATGTGTCCTTTACGAAGATGGTACACAAATGATAATCGCCTACCTAGGAAAGGCGACAAAAACCACTTACAGAGTTTCTGTTCACCACCTCACCCCTCACCCCTTCGCCATTCTCGAATGCAAGCGAGTTGGTGTCGAGGAAGGTATCAAGAAAGGTCCACAGACAATAGAGAAAGCAAAACAGGGAGCGTATGTCGCCCGCACAGTGTCGTCGCTGCAGAAGATCAGGATGTCCGACGGCTCCATCTACGGGGTACTCCACCTTGACAGCGGAGATCTCCGATATGAACCTTATGAACCGTTCCTTAGAGATGTCATCACATCGGATGATGCTTGCTTGCTCCGAGATTTCACGCTTACTGTTGGCGTGGTCAGCAACCACGGAAACTGGTTCACTTCAGATGACCACAACAAGGAACTCAAGATCTTGGCGCACTCATATGACTGGCTCCTCTTCCTGACGGACGCTGGCATCTCCACATTTGTTGAGTCCTTACTTCTCAAACCAGCCAAGAAGTACAAACCGATAAAGGACGCATTTGTCAAAAGCTACACCGGAAAGAAAGGGGGCAACAGATTTACGAAGGTAAAGATTGCACTTACTGCGGACCTTGCACTGCAAAAGTACTTCTCCTCGAATCTACCGGTAATCGAAACGTGGTTCAATGTGATCTCACCAGATGGGCGCTCCATTGCTGATCTTAAACGAGAACTCAATTTTTTGTCAGCAAAGAACTGGAAGGAGATTCTATCGTGACCGCAGGCAGAACAGTCAATTCACAAAGAGTGGACTGGTGTACCCCCCAGAAATATGTTGACGCTGTTAAAAAAGTCTTCGGTGGCAGAATAGCCCTTGATCCATGCTCAAATCAATGGTCCATAGTCGCGGCCGAAACTGAATACAATCTGCCAGAACATGACGGGCTCAGGGAATCGTGGGAATTCCCCACAATTTATGTTAATCCCCCATACGGGTCGGATAAGGAACGAGAAACTACAATAAAACACTGGCTCTACAAATGTGCACACGCACATAAACATTATGATTCAGAGGTGCTTGCACTCGTCCCTGTTGCCACCAATACGAGCCACTGGAAAGAATACGTGTGGGGACGGGCGACGGCTGTTTGTTTTCTCTACGACACACGACTCCGCTTTCTTGTCGAAGGCAAAGATCAAGGTAAAGGTGCACCGATGTCATGCGCCATGATCTACTGGAATAAAAATATCGAAAAGTTTCTCGAAGTATTCAACGAATTTGGTGCAGTTGTTGATTTAAGACCATTGCAGGGCAAAGTAATCGGTGATAGAAATAAATTGTGCCAGATGAAATTCTTTGATGACATTTAGGGCTAAACATTTATGTGTGCAATTATTGACGGGCTTCAAGTAAGATAGTTTTTCGGATTTCGGGGGAAATCTTTTTTCGCCATCAGATGATCTTATGCTCAGAGTTGGCTATCATGTTAAAATAGGCAATACATCCACAAGTTTTCGTCAAAAACGCTAAAAAACTAAAAAAACCACCAAAAATCAACCAATTTTCACCCAAAATCCCTTTTAATCTCTAATATTCTAGAGTTTATCCGGCTTTATTAAGGGGAACCCATTCTATTGGGAACCCGGCGGATAAGGCCGGGACTCAATTCCAATAATCAATCATCAATTATCATTAATCAATCGAAAATTCGGGCCTGGTTCAATCTGATATGCTCAAGGGTAACACTTTTCAAGATAGCACAACGGCCAAAAATACTTCTAACATTCTGTTAAAGCAGAAGTTACGGGCAATACAGCGGTCCGCCGGATTAAGAAAAGTGTTACCCTGTTTTGAACCATGCCAAAATTCGAAGAATTTTCGACAAATAACGCTCACTATTAAAAACAAAAATAAAATATTTCCAAAAATTTTATCTCCTACCATAACAACGAGTTACGGACAAAGTGCCCAAAAAAATGCCCGAATTTTCGACTCAAAACTGCACACTCATCTAATTATAGAGGCGCTGTTTTTCTGCCCTCAACAAGGAGTTGTTTTGAATTTGAGTCATTTGGATTTTGAGATTGTTTAGAATTTAGATATTAGGATTTAGAGTTTATGAGCATCAATTATCCAACTTTAGCTCACTTTAGTCACTTTAGGCACTCTTTCAATTATAACATATTTCCAGATACACCCT
>CAZWME010000882.1:0-2540 GCA_964634515.1 uncultured Pirellulales bacterium
ACATATATATACCTATCCCAACCTTAAAGCAAATCACTCTAAAACTAAACCTATCAGAGAAAGTAATTCCAAACTAATGACCAACCGTCTCAGACAAAAATTGCTCAAAATCGCCTTAACGATGGCGATAACGTGTCCAATTATTTCATCGGCAAAAGATAAAGCAATTGTCATCGAAGATGCCCGGCATTTAAAGGTATTTTACGAGGTGGGCCGGTTTGCAGGATGGCCGGCCAACAATGGCATCTGGCAGTGGGGAAACGAAATCCTGGTAGGTTTCAACCTCGGCTACCTCGCGCCGCCGGACGAAAAAGGATTGCATCAGATCGATCCTGTCCGCCCGCGTAGTAGCATGCTTGCACGAAGTCTGGACGGCGGCGAGACCTGGACGATCTGCGAAGCCGGATATCCCGACGGCGAACTGCGGTCGTTCCCTACGGACATTAACTTCGATGCGTCGGGTTTCGCTCTGAACGCCCGTGGTGATCGGGCCTTCATTTCACTCGACAGAGGCAGAACCTGGAGCGGACCTTTGCGTTTGCCATTTGCCGATTTGCATCTGCGTGCGCGTACCGATTATCAAGTACTCGGGCCAAAAGACCTGATGCTCTTTCTAACTGCGCAAAAAACAAATGATCGGGAGGGCAGGCCGTTTTGCGCTCGCACGCGAACCGCTGGCAAATACTGGAACCAATTTGCCTGGATCGGCACGGAACCGCACAGCGGCTATTCGATTATGCCATCTTCGATTTGCTTGCCGAACGGAGATTTTCTTGCGGCCCTGCGCCGAAGAGACAACTTTCCAGAACAGCACAATTTCATCGAGCTGTTCCGTTCCCGGGACGGTGGCCTAAGCTGGCAATGGCTGGCCAATCCCGTTAAAGAAAACGGCGAATACAGCGGCAACCCGCCCTCTATGGTACGCATCGCCGATGGAAAACTTTGCCTCACCTATGCCAATCGAAACGAACCGCGTACAATCCGCGCGGTCTTAAGCAGTGATAACGGTACGACCTGGGGACCCGAATATGTTCTGCGCAGCGGAGCGGGCGAACCGGACATTGGCTATACGCGGTCCGTGCACCGGCCGGATGGCAAAATGGTCACGGTCTATTACTGGCTGGATAAACCACGCACGGAGCGCTACATCGCTGCAACTATTTGGTCGGTGCCAAAAGTCGATTAACAAGAAGAAATAGCCGCGATTATGCGATTATACCCAAAGCGGCTTTTTCTATAGGCATTTGTCGTAAAGAGCGCTCGTTGCAAAAAGCAACCTCTCATCGGGACCATCCGGGAAGAGAAACCGTCGCTTGGTAGTTGGAATAATTGTAGAGTGGATTGCGCTTTGGTTTGTATAGCCGGCCGCGCTTGGGATTATCATCCTGGGTATAAACCCAGAGTTCATATGGGTCCCATACTACGACCTCATCGCGGCAGTCACCGGTGACGTCCAGCACTGCATTGCACTGGTAGGGATGGCCATCGGCGGGGAATTGTACTACTCTTTGCCCCCGGCCGTCATACATACCGCCCTCGATCACATCAGGTGATAAAACGAAAAACTCCTCACTCTTTCCTGTCCAGTTGATTGGAAGGCACATACTGCCGTGCTGAACAGGCTCAAAATCATAATATAACTCGCCATCCGAATCAAAGTAGTTGATAATACCCTGGTTGCCCCAGAAATTTATGCTTACTATTTCGAGACCGGGCAAATCGTCTCGTAAGTTTGCCACTGCCGGGTTCTGTACGTGGCCGAAAAAGTGACGCTTGAGCACATTGCCTTTCAGGTCGGTGTAGAAGGCGCCGGCATCGCTGGCCGCATAGAAGATTGTCGGCTCGGCACCTTTTTTGAATCTTACAACGGCAACGCCGTCTGCGTGGTCCTTTATCTTGCTATCAAGTGACCACAGCTTTGTACCATCGTCATCGAACATGGAATAGCCGATGGCAATTTCGTCCCTGCCGTCATTGTCAATGTCGTATGCGTAGGGATAGTGCCCCGTATTGCATTTTCCCGTCCACATTACCTCGAACTTATCGTTCATTGCCCAGATGTGGCGATAGCGATCTTTGAAAATGATGTCACGGTCCTGTCCGAGACCGCGCAGGTCGCAGAAGAAAAGCGAATCGCCCAGAATTCGTGGAAATATGTTGTGCGCGCCGTGATCGCCGGGCGGCTTCAAGGGTGTCGGTTTGCGGTACTTGATCTTGCCCGTCGCGCCTTCGGCGGCTATTATTTCCTGGTTCATGCAGTAAACCACTTCGTTCTTTCTGTCCCCGTCGATGTCATGGATTTGAAAGCCTACGTCGTTAGTCAGGTGATTCTTCCATTGGTCCGGATTTCCCGTCTGCCAGAGCACTTTGCCGTCGAGGTTGACCGCGGTTAGGCAACTCAATTCGCTGTTTCGGTCCTTGGGGCCGTGATGAATCACCTGCCCGAACAGAATATCGATCTCGCCGTCACCATCCAGATCGCCGAACCGCAGGTTTCGTCCCATGCCGTAGTCGGAAATGGAGAACTTCTTCCACACGAC
>CAZWME010000883.1:0-2534 GCA_964634515.1 uncultured Pirellulales bacterium
TATACACCTTGTAAACCAATTAGTCGGATAGCAAATCCTGAGCCGATCAGGATTGGTGCTGTCTCTAGTTTCAGTTTATAGTTTACTGTAAATGGCCCACTGATTCATTCTATCTTTAAGGCGTTTCTTAATGAATAAATATTGATTAAAAACTGAAAAAAATGTAAAAAAACAAGTATCCGGCTTTATATCAAAAATATCTCGTAGTCATTTGACCATCCCTAACCACTCATTCTCTCATCTACTCATTTACTCATCCACACCTCGTAAAATATCGAAATTATTTATCTCCTTTCTCCACAATGATATACTACCATTAGGTTTACAGTTATAAGTCAAGTAGATTTAAAACCGATTTCCTTTGATTTTTCGCTCATAATATGGTATAATACACACCTGTTAGCCTGCCCCTTAGGGGCCAGCAGGCTAATGCAGGAGGACATCTCAGGATAGGTTCTTAGCCAGAAGGCGAAGTAACCGGCCAGAAAGCCAAGTCAAACATCTCCTCGAATGTCGTAATAGGGATTCGTTAAGGAAATCTTATGACTATATACCAAATACTAATGACGAACCTACCAGCGACTGCTTAAAATTTACTCCCTTAAGAGCGTACGAAAGAATTCGTACGAAATTTTCAGCTTTTTATGCAAAACAAACCCAATGTCAAGTACGCCAAAATTAACGTAAACTCCGTGATAATAATGAGATATGGAAAAATGGACATTTGGTTATTCAGACAAACAAAGCCAAAACAAACCCAATTAAACCCAATTCAAAGCCAATTTAAGCCAAAACAAAGCCAATTCAAACCCAAACAAACCCAACCTGTAGTGAGCTTGTCGAACCTATTTCGGGGTCCTGTCATGACTCAGCGGCAAGCTTTTCTTGCTAATCAAATGTCCAAGGTTGATTTGCCTTTAGGCAGGTCAAAGCAAACCGTAACGTCCCGCCCATCCGCGTGCCAGCTCTGGCTTTGCAATTGCAGCGGCCTATTTACACGACGAAGTTGGATGGGCTTTCTGCCGGCAATCAGCTTAGGAGGCGTTGTCGAGTTTGTTCTGGTACGGACAGTAAATCGCGTTGTGGCAAACGGGGCATTGAAAGTAATACGACCGCCCTGCTTTTCAATTTTTGTGAGTTCCTTAGCGGCCCAATACCGGGAAATCTCGCTATTCTTCATCCAGAGCAGATTGTCGTACCGGGCGTTGATTCGGCGAACCACCTCTTTGAAGATGTTAAAGCCTATTTCTTCGCCGTTGAAATATATACCCGGCCAATGGCAGACGAGTATTGCCGGCTCGCCTTTGTCGATGACCTGCGGAAGCCGGCCGCCTTTGAGGTCTTTGGTAATGAATCTATCGACCGAGCCGGGTTTTAGCCCATCCCAGCCGCCGAACCAGTCGCCCGTGCAGCCGATGATGGAAACAACGCATTTCGGGTTGTCGCCATCAAGACCGGATGCGTATTGAACAAGAGGGGCGACACTGCGGTCGTCAGTGAAGAGGTCGCGGAAGTAGTGTGGAATCTCGGCGTTGAATACGTCACGGCACGACTGGAGCGTTGCCTTGGCAAGGTTGTCGCGGTTCTGGCCGCCAAATCCACCAGGCGTCGTAATGCCCTCACAATCAAGCCCTACGTTTTTCAGAATCTGCAGCGCGTACTTCATGTAGTCGGTCAACACCTCGGCGGATTTGTCCTGGCTCCACCCCCAATTCTCCATAAACTTCCCGCTTGCTTGCGGATATGGCTGGCCGGTCTTAAGATCGAGCACGCGCGTATGAGTAATCATCTCAGGATGAATATCCCAGTTGGGCATCATGAAGTCACGCACCAGCTTCAGGCTATCGTCCAGTTCCTTTCGCGACCACCCCGGAAGACCGCGGTCAAGCCTGCCCACGCATGCTGGGTAGGGAACAATGCTGTACTTGCCTTTGACGCCGTTATCACGGCACCACTGCCCGAACTTGCGAACGAAAGAATCCGGTATTTCACGAGGTAGCTTCCGCCAGTCCTGCTTGTAGTTGTTCGGGAATACCTCGGCGAACTGCGGAATACCGAAGTGCGCCAGGTTCACCAGGCAGGTCGAATCGTCGATGATGAAACTGAGCGGTACGCGGTTCTGCGGATTTAGTACGGTAACTGCGGCAGCCTGCGTTGGCCGCTGGCCCTTATCCTGAGCCACAGCCGGTTTGCTGCGGATAACAGAAGCGGCACCTGCCGTTGCCAGGGCCGTGATCTTCATAAAATCGCGTCGTGATAATATTTTTTGATTATACATATTATATCCTCCTGAAAAGTTAAAAACGGTACACTATTTTTAAGAACGCTGCGCGAACTTCTTCGCCGTCAATTTCATAATCATTAAGCAGGAAGTACAGGTCGGTATCATCCTTCATCGGCCATGAGAAGAGCATAGTCAGGTTATGTCGGTCTTCTGAAGTTTCTTCTGCGGTGAACTTTATTCTTCCGTTCCACGGAAAGGTGTATTGTGTCACCGAGCGCCAAAGCCAGATATCCGAATTGCCATTTTCCTT
>CAZWME010000884.1:0-2534 GCA_964634515.1 uncultured Pirellulales bacterium
TTATTGGGAGTGCTTGTTGCACATTCAAACGAATCTTCCGGGTGCTTTTGACAGGGCCAAGAGAAATTTATTCGGACTTTTTAAGTAATCAACAAAATATTAGCAATTAAGAACAACCTTATGGCAGTAAACACCGCAAGGCACCCTGGCCAGAGCTACGATGCCTTGTCTCGTCAATTTAACAGACCAATTAAGATTGCTCTGTAAACCGGTCTGGAACCGGCCGGTTGACTTATCAATAGACTCCGAAAGCTGTGAACAATAAAAGATATTGTTCACAGCTTTTTTCATTATACAAGCTATCAGCCAGAGTCTCATATATCTCCTATGACCTAATTATAGATTCGTCCCGGCATAAAATTCACCCAAAAATACAGCGTTTATCAGCTCATTCTCATTTGGATTTTCCGATTCTTATACTATAGTTTATAAAAGGGGCGGCCTCTGTGAACAGGCAGTTCCGATAATTCGTCTGAAACTAACTAAACAGATGTTGTTTTAAAAGGGGGGACAGCAGAAATGGAAATTGAACACCTCCCGGAAAACGTTCTTTTCGTTTGTTTACAAGAGCCACAATTGAGAAATGAGCTTATAACTGTTAATGAAATCCTAAGTAACGGATCCACATGTGATGTAATTATTGATTTTTCCAGCGTCGAGCTGCTTACTTCCGAAGGTATAAGCAGCTTAATTATATTAGAGAGGCTGCTGAATAGTCTCGGACATAAGAGCATTTTGTGCGCTGTTTCTTCGAATATCCTCCAAGTTCTTGAGCGAACCGGTATCCAGCCACTATTTGAATTTGCCAGTGACGAGTCTGCCGCATTGCAATCCTTAAGAAGCTCCTGTCCATTTTGATCATTGAGTCATTCCTCCCAATCTTACTTGACAGTTCTTATCTTTCCACGTAACGATATTATCAGACCATAAATAAACGACGAATTCTGTATTATTAAGGGTAGTGAATCGTGAGCCTGCCTGAGATACTCTTATACTTAAAATTGGTCATTTCAGAAAAAAAATGCATATTTCAGTCCCGACACAAAAAAACCTTAAAGCTACCGGAGAGCTTGCTTTTGTAAAAGAAGTTTAGTATTGTAGGACAGCTAACCTGAGGAAATGAACTGTAATTGCTGATAAAAGTGATGCCGTGCATAGAGAAACGGAAAATCCATGCTTTAGATAGAAGAATTAGGTGCCATGTATTTTCATGTGGAAGAACGCAGGGCCTGGATCAGAACGCACACTCATACAGTAGTCTATGATCGCGATCCAGACTACCGCCGTTTTGCAAAGGATTCGACGGGTTCAGTCAAACGCATGCTGCGTATCTGGCTCGCTGAGGGTAAAGGTGACCGACCTTACCTGCGTTCGTATCTCGGTACAGTGACCTTCTGCTTCATGGGGCCTTCTTTTCGAGAGCTTTACCGGCTATTCCATTTGACATCGAGGGCAGCAAAGGCTGCCGGGACACCAGATAAGGCATTACGTCATCGCCTGGCAGGTCTGCTCCGTAAGTATATTCAAGAAGAATACAAATCGTAGAATATCTCACAGAACTGTCCGCCACTTTTCAATACAAAATGCCTTATAGTCCCCATCAACGAAGAACAATCCCGGGGGTATCATAGGTTACTTTTCGATTTATGCCGTATGTTATCGGAAGATTCCGGCGGGTGATTTTCTGTTAGACAGCTTTTAGGGGTAATAACGCTTATAGATATCATTCCCGGGGCAATAAAATTTACACTGCGAAAAAGGAGCTAAAACCATAGAAAATATAAGCTCATAAGTGTTTTTTTCTGGACACAGAGGCTGGAAATTGATACAATAGATACTGTAATTTTCAATCAAGGAGGAGGAACTATTCAAGGGCGGGAGGTTTATACTTGAGGTTATACCAACTAACTTTACGGCATTGAAGATTATTCGAGATTGATATAACTTACAAGGATACCAAGGATAGGGGGTATCATTTCTTCCAGTCCCTGCAATAGTTTTGCTTAGTTTAGCAACAATTGTCCGGGATTTATCGGGGAGGCTGTTAAGAAGCAAGAGGCAGGACACTCTAATAATAGCTGTGCGAATAAAAGTAAGGCAAGAAACTCAATCGGGTTTTCAAGTTAGTTGGAGGTTTAGGTCTCATTAAAAAGAACCTAAAGGAAGGAAGATGATGAAAACAAAACTAATCGCAATTTGTGCTCTCACTACATTGTTGCTGATAGTCAACAGCACGGCACAGGCCGATCCAGTAATCGACACTATCAACAGTACAATGAATCTCAATACGGGCTGGCTTTACGGTGAAAGGACCTATAGCTGGACGCACGAGTGGGGCATTAGCATACCTCCGGATTCGATATATTCCGCAACTTTAGATATTACCGCATTTGATATTTATCAGGAAAATATTCCTGTAACACTCGACACGATTTATTTGACAAACTTAACTCAGGATGTTTTTACTAACACCACTGTCATTACCAATATTGACCTTTCCACCCCCATTGATGTTCGGTCTCTTCTGGAAGACG
>CAZWME010000885.1:0-2527 GCA_964634515.1 uncultured Pirellulales bacterium
ATGATCGCAACAATACCGAGCTGGTATATTGTATTGATATGGAAAACGATATTATCGAGGACATCAGATTCGAGGTGCGTAACAGGATTATCGGGTCTCTGGTATTTTCATACCTTCAGGACATAGAACAGGCAGGTGGTGAATTTGCCGAACCGTCCATATCGGAAAGTCCTGAGGTTCCCATCCGGTCGGGGGCGGGGATATTATGGCTGGTCGATCTGGCCCAGGGAAATCTGGAGTCTATATCAGAATGAACAGAAAGATCGTTTTTTAGTATTGATATGAAACATTTTAACTCTTTTTGTTATAGGCTTTTTTGATAGAAAATAGTATTCATACCGTCCTTCCCGATGGATTTGACTTAAATGAATTTGAATACAAAATTAAGCACTACAACAAATGATAGTTTTTGTTTGTCGGAAATTGGGTATGACGGATTGGCAAAGGGAGATTGCTGTGATGTTATGGCTAAAAATGAACACATTTTGGCTTATATTATTAGTTGCGACCACGTCTTTTGCGGCGGGATCTACTGAGGGGCGTATCCTTCATTTTCCCAAGGGTCGGTCTTTAGGGAAGCTTTACATTTCGACCGATGAAATGATCAAAGAATTCGCGTACTGGTTCCATTGGACCCGTGCGGGGGAACATCACGAATACCTGTGTGAAGCCGAGGGCGAAGTTCATGTTCCTGCAGGCATGCGTTTGTCTCTCAGAGTGCATAAAACTGCCTGGAGAGACTTGTCCCCCCTGTCAAAACTCAGGCCGGATGACTTCTATGGTCTTGCGCTTCCAGCCTCCTCTGCAGATCCTGACAAACCATCCGATATATGCATGCTACATATCGCACATTTGACCGGCCTGAGGAGCCTGAGTCTGGGACAGACCGCTGTGACTGACAGAGGCATGAGTTATATCAGAAACCTCAAATCTTTGGAGTGCTTGTACCTGCCTCCTCGCGTGACAGACAGGGGTATGGTTCATGTGGCTGAGCTGACCGCTCTGAAAAGACTTTACATTGGATATGTATTGGGCGGTCAGGTAACAGATGCGGGCCTGCGGCATCTGAACAAGCTTACTTTACTTGAAGAGCTAGGTCTCACCGGACAGCGCATGAGCGATGCCGGCCTGGTTCACCTTCGATGCCTGCCGCGACTTGAATACCTGTTCCTTCGGGGCACGAACTTCACCGACAGGGGATGTGTTCTCCTGAAAGACCTTCCTTCATTGAGAACACTGAGCTTCCATGAAGGTGTGGCGCGCATAACAGACGCCGGCCTGGTCCATATATCCAAAATGCCTAAACTGGAAAGCCTGTGCCTACACGGGATGAAGGACATTACCGACGATGGAATAGCCCATCTATCAAAAATGCGTACCCTGAAAAAACTGGAAATCGGCAGTTCCCAGGTTACCGACAAGGGTCTGTCATATCTAAAGGAGATCAAGACACTTGAGCGTATAGATCTGCCCCAGAGAAACCAGCGTATCACCGACATCGGTTTGGCCCATCTTGCGGAATTGCCCAATTTAAAGAAACTTTCGGTTTCCAGGTCGCATTATGCCGATCCCAAGAGGAACAAGGAATATTACACCGACAAAGGCCTGGAATCGCTTGCCAGGTGTCGTAATCTTGAGGAACTCAGCATTGGCAGTATCGGCGTTACCGATGCCGGGATGGAACACATAGCAAAACTCACGAACCTGACCAAACTCAATCTGTTCGGCTGTGACAACGTCACCGATGCCGGGTTGGCCAAGCTGATTGCTCTGAAATCTCTGAAGAATCTCAGCATTACGCATTCTGATGTCAGCATCGCCGGGCTGAACAAGCTCAAGCCAATGACCAACTTAACAAACTTGAAAGTCTCCGGTTTTGAGCGCGGCGGCGTCACCTTAGATATCTCGAGTTTAACCGCTCTGGAAGACCTGTATATGAGCCCCAGGTCCGGCTCAGTCACATTTGTCGATGCAGACCTGAATTGCCTGACGGACCTGAAGCAACTTAAATCTCTGCAGATTGGTCCGTGCGATTACACCGACAAAGGCATAGAGTATCTGGCCGGCCTTACCAACCTGGAACGCCTCGGTATTGGTGGTTCAGGCTTGACCGACGAAGGACTCAAATACCTTGCTAATATGAACAAGTTGAACCTTTTATATATCCGAGGTGCATGGGACAGGAGCAAGCAAGTCTTTATGGGCGGCGGTAACATCACTGATAAGGGACTGCGTCAACTTGAGGGATTAAAGGCGCTGGTTCAACTGGAGATTTACTCCAACAACACCTTCAGCGATGCAGCGTTACACCGTCTGCAGAGGGAATTGCCCAATTTATTTCGTCTAAGGATCAACGGCGGGATACTGCAAAGCATCAACAGCAAGGACAGGGTAAGGTGAGTTGTGGATGAGTTCAACGGGATCCTGACCACAGAGTCTCTGAACATTCTCGCCGCACCGTTCTATCTGAGGCGATGTATCGCTCAGGACTTTACACATAAGAGAATACAGATAATCATCGACCCTG
>CAZWME010000886.1:0-2526 GCA_964634515.1 uncultured Pirellulales bacterium
GCAGCCAGAGAAAAGAAACTATCTCTGACCATCTTCAAGAAACCGGCAGTGACAGCCATTCCGATCGTGCTGACGGCCGCGGGACTCTACTTCAGCTATAACCAGATGAGCAAACCGTTCGTCCTGGCAAACGACTATGCCCTCCGGAAACAATGGGACAAGGTTCTTGGGCTTGCTCGCAGTCTGCCCAAGGGTAAAAGCAACGTATATTTCAATCATGACATCATTAGAGCATTGTACCATACCGGTAAACTGCCTTATGATTTGTTTCGCTTCCCACAGACACCCCACGGGCTTCTTCTGACACATGAGAAAAAAGAGTCCTATCTAACACAATTAAAGTTATGTGATGTCTTCATGGAACTGGGGCAGGTCAACATAGCAGAAAGGCTGGCGTCGGAAATTCTGGCCACCAAGGGCAATTTCGGGATTGTCATCGAAAAACTGGCCTGGATCAACATCATCAAGGGACAGACCGGCACCGCACGGGTTTATCTCAACGCCCTGAAGAAAGACCTGATCTATCGCCAAGCCGCCGAACAACTGCTCATCGCCATAGACAACGGCTTTGCGCCGGACCAGGCGGCTTATGTTGACAGAATCCGTTCAAACATATTTGAAGCGGGGCATACAGGAACCAGTCAAGATTCTGTGGATCAAATACTGATAGAATTGCTCGTCCATAATCCCCACAACAAGATGGCATTCGAATATCTTATGGCGTGTTATTTGCTGACAGGGCGGGTTGACAAGATTGCGATAAATATGGAACAGCTTGGCGATCTTGGCTATCAGGAAATTCCCCCCCTTTATGAAGAGGCCCTACTCATCTACTTCGGTTCTCAAGGAAAGAAAGTGGATTTAAACAAGTTCAACATAAAACGTGAAACCTTTGAACGCTATGCAAAGTTTGTACAACTCAGAAATGCTATGCAGCCCCACAATCGCCAGGCCGTACTCGGGCGTTTAATCGCTGAATTCGGCAGCAGCTATTTCTTTTATTTCACATTCGGGCGTGTTGGATTGCTATAAGGTTCTTGTGGGATACGAATATTGCCTTGCAGCAACCATATCAATATGAAAAACAAAGGGGGAACGTTCATATTCCTCAATAGTAACAATTAGGCTGGAACTGCAGAAGCATATCAAAGCAGCAATCAAAGCATTAGTTCAAAAAGCATAAATCGGAGAATAACTGAACAATAATAGAATGAGCAATATTCACTTGTCCTCTCTGCATTTCTGCGCAGTTTCATCAACATCACATGCCAAATATATTATCCAGTGATTTTCCTTGACGGCAAGGCAACTGGTTTGGTATAAGTAGAATCGGTAAGGTTTATGCCCGTTAAGTTTGGAACCTGTTCGTTTCAGGTCTTGAAGCCGGCATATTTCTTGTAATTATTCGATAGAGGAGGATTGTTATGTGCAGGCAACTGATTTACGTGATTTCTTTTGTTTTTGTTTTAAGCATGGTTGGTACAACTCTGGGGGATGATTTTTTCTGGGACAACAGCGGCGGTGATTCTCTCTGGAGTAATCCGGAGAACTGGGACATCAACAAAGTCCCCAGTGCCGACGATGCAGTCTATATCGATTGGAGGAGCGACCCAACAGAGGTAATCATTGATGCGGACACTGAGGCACGGTTTAATAGTGTTACCGTAAGCAACGACTCTGTGGGGGGACAGGACTATGTCCACCTGCACATGACCGGCGGGACTTTGACGGCGGGCAATCTTATCAGAATAGGCAGGAAGGAACTGGGGATGTTCACTGTCGATGATGGTGATGTCACGTGCGCTTCTTTTCAGCTTGGGCGAAAAGATCCGAGCAAGGGAGTGGTATATATTAATGGCGGTACGGTAACCGTCTCGACGAATGTGAGAGTTCCCCGGGGCGGCTCGCAGGGAAGTGAGCTACACCTTAACGGCGGGATTCTCTATGCTAATGGTCTTGTGATGAATGATCCGGATGATGCGTTGTCCGGGACGAATGGAAGTATGGATATTGCAGGAGGCATGCTAGTATTAACGAGCGAAGAAGATCAAACAGAGAAAATAAAAGGGTATATACAGAACGGCTGGATTACGGCCTACGGTGTCAACAGTGGTGAACTTCTCCAGGATGATCGTCTGGCGCTGGTGCAGATTGACTACAATGTCACCAATGCCGGCATGACTACAGTCTGGGCAGTTGCAGCAAATGCCGTACAGGCACGTTCGCCGCAGCCCAAAGATGGGGCAATATTGGGTATAGCTGATGCGACCTCAGTGAACTGGACGGCGGGCAAAACAGCGGCCCGCCACGATTTATACTTCGGGAACAGTTTTGAGGATGTAAACGCTGCTGATATTACTGATACGACAGGTATATATCAGGGCAGCCAAGATATTAGCGGTTATATTTTTCCTGAAGCTCTCGAGTGGGGGGCTACTTATTACTGGCGTGTCGATGAGGTAGAGGCCGACAATACTCTGCACACAGGTCCGGTTTGGAGCTTTACGGTGGCGGACTATCTTGTTG
>CAZWME010000887.1:0-2525 GCA_964634515.1 uncultured Pirellulales bacterium
CGGCAATTTGTCAACAGACGAATATATTCTTCGACCGGGCCTGCTCGTTCGTGCTATTTCGTTAATAATAGAATGGCCGTCCTGGTCATACTTTAACATAATCCTCAGTATTCCCTGCCGGCTGTCGTCGATTCGGTCGAAATCCTCGATGTAACCTTCCTTCTTCAAAACAGCCGCTATGCCTTCACAAATATTTGACGCCTTTATATTGACCTGCTGTTTGTTTATTCGCACAGCATTGCGAATTCTCGTCAACATATCAGCTATTGGATCACTTAAACTCATAATTTCGTGCCTCGTGCTCTGGGGCATTTTCGTGATTAAATTTACGATTTTACCAACTGGCTTTTCTAACTCCCGGTATTTTTCCTTCATTAGCTAACGTTCTAAAACAAATCCGGCAAATCTTAAACTTACGATATACTGCCTTGGACCTGCCACAAAGCTGACAACGCGTATATTGTCTGACGCGATATTTTTGTTTTTGTTCTGCCTTGTTTTCAAGCGCTTTAGTTGACATTCATACGCTCCATTTTCTCGTTTCCGAACTCAAGCTTTATTTTTTGTTTACTGCTGTTAATCCTTTGAACGGCATACCAAAAAGCTGAAGCAGTTTTCTTGCTTCTTCGTCACTCTGTGCCGTAGTTACAAAAGTTATATTCATACCCTGCTGAAATTCCACTTTTACCGGGTTGATTTCAGGAAATACAGTCTGTTCAGCCAGACCCATCGAGTAATTTCCTCTGCCGTCAAAACTGTCCGAATTAAGCCCCCGAAAGTCCCTTACCCGTGGGATTGCAAGACTAATGAGTCTGTCCATAAATTCATACATTCTCACGCCTCGGACAGTAACCTTCAAACCGGTTTCCACGCCTTCACGAACCTTGAAATTCGAAACACTCTTTTTCGCCTTACAGACCAATGGCATTTGGCCGGTAATCATCATTAAATCCTTTTTGGCTAATTCCAGGAATTTCTTATCCTGTGTCGCTCTGCCAACACCCATAGAGATAACAATCTTTTTCATCTGCGGCACAGCCATAGGATTTTTGTAGCTGAATTCCTTTGCCAGATCCGGAACTATTTTTGACTTATATAAATCTTTTAAACGCGCCATACTGTATCTCTGAAACGGCTAACCGGCCAAATAAGCACCAATTACCAACTAATAACTCAATTTTTTGCCTTCCTGATAATGCCGATTTCGTTACCATCGGCAGCAAGACGTTTTTTGCCGCCATCCTTACTTACCTGATAACGCACCCTGCTGCCTCTCGAGCTTTTCGGATTCACCGGCAAAACATTGCTTATATGTATCGGCTGCTCAACATTGATTCGGCCTCCCTGCGGATTTTTCCGCGAAGGCCTTACGTGTTTTTTGGCTATGTTATGACCCTGAACCACTACGCGTTGCTTGTCAAGTATCACACGCAAAACTCTGCCGGTAGCGCCTTTGTGGTCACCGGCTATTATCTCGACTATATCACCTTTTTTTATATGCGAAGCCATAAATACCCAAATTACAATTCAAAATTTCTTATACTACCTCGCTTGCCAGCGAGATAATTTTCATATAATTTTTTTCGCGAAGCTCACGAGCCACCGCACCGAAAATCCTTGTTCCTATTGGATTGCCATCACCGTCAATCATCACTGCGGCATTGCTGTCAAATCTTACATAGCTGCCATCGGCACGTTTCACTGGGCTCTTGGTGCGAATAATAACACACTTATGCACTTTTTTGTCATCCAACTGGCAATTGGGCAGCGACTTTTTGATCGCAACACAAACAATATCTCCAACGCCTGCGACCGGACGGGTCATCTTACCCCGCGATCCGCCTCTTCCAAGAACCTTAATGCATAACGCCGACTTGACACCGGAATTGTCGGCTATATCCAACATTGTTTCCTGCTGAACCATTATCTTTTATCTCAACTCACACTTCAACTGCTCTCTGGACAACCTTGACAAGGCGCCAGCTCTTGGTCTTGCTGTGAGGCCTGCACTGAGTGATTTCAACCACGTCGCCAACCCCACTTTGATTGTGTTCGTCGTGAACACCGATTTTCGTTCTGCGCTTGATGTATTTGCCGTACTTAGGATGCTTGACTTTGAAGTCAATGACTACTTTGACGCTCTTGTCGCCACTGTTGCTCACCACCACGCCGTTTAAAGTTTTTAATTCTCGTTCCTGCATCTTTGCTTTCCGACTCATCAATTGTCTGCGGGCAAAACATTACTTTTTTCCCGCATTATTGTTTTAATTCTTGCGATATCACGCTTGACATTAATAACAGCTTTGGAGTTCTCCAGCTTTTCCGTAACCGCCTGTGAGCGCAGATCAAACATATGCCTCTCAAGCTCTTCAAGTTTGTTCTCGAGTTCATCCGGACTCATCTCTCTGTAATGCTGCGCTTTCATTCGAGGCGTTCCTCTTACAATGAATGTCTTCGTTTAATAAATCTACACCTAATCGGCATTTTATGAGCAACTCTGAGCAGCGCCTCCTTTGCCACTTCCT
>CAZWME010000888.1:0-2516 GCA_964634515.1 uncultured Pirellulales bacterium
TCATGATTACAATGTCAAACCAGTACCTTTTAACAATGTACGTGTTAATGACGATTTCTGGACGCCTCGACTTGAGACTAATCGGAAGGTCACTATTCCTTATGCTTTTTTGAAATGCGAAGAAACCGGGAGAATTAGAAACTTCGAAAAAGCGGCCGGTTTGACCGAAGGCAAACACGAAGGGATATACTTCAATGATTCGGATGTTTACAAAATCATGGAAGGCGCCGCGTATTCACTTCGAGTCTATCCAGAGACGATGATGCATTTATACCTGGATAAGCTGATTACGATAATGGATGCCGCCCAGTGGGAAGACGGATATCTATTTACTTTTTACTCGGTGCCGCAGCGTCAGCCCGAAAAACTCTGGACAAACATTCAGAGTATTCACGAGCAATACTGCGTAGGGCACATGTACGAAGCCGCTGTAGCCCACTACCAGGTTACCGGCGATAAATCATTCTTAAATATCGCCATACAAAACGCGGACTTAATCTGCGATACTTTTAACCCGGGTAAGCGAACCGACCCGCCGGGACATCAGGAAATCGAAATTGGTCTTTGTAAGTTGTATCGTGCCACCGGAAATGAAAAATATCTGGATCAGGCAAAGTTTTTTCTGGACCAGCGGGGTCATAAAGGTAATCGCGGACCGAATGGTAACGGCGGGCTTTACGGCATGTACAGCCAGGACCACAAGCCGGTCACCGAGCAAACCAGGGCTCTGGGACATTCGGTGCGTGCCGCTTATCTATACACAGGCATGGCGGATGTCGCGGCGCTGACCGGGAACATGGAATATATCAAGGCGATTGACGCTATCTGGAAAGACGTCGTCGGAACAAAGCTATATATAACCGGGGGTATTGGGGCGGCCGGCGGACATGAGGGTTTCGGCTCATCTTATGAGTTGCCGAACATGACCGCATACTGTGAAACTTGTGCCTCTATAGCCAATATTCTCTGGAACCATCGAATGTTCTTAATGAATAATGATGCCCGGTACATCGATGTTCTCGAACGAGTGCTCTACAATGCCGCTTTATCAGGAATTTCAATGAAGGGCGACCTTTTCTTCTATCCGAATCCTCTGCAATCCATCGGTCAGCATGCTCGAAGTCCGTGGTTTGGCTGTGCATGCTGCCCATTGAATGTCGCGCGGTTTATTCCATCGGTGCCGGGTTACACATACGCCTATAAAAACAACGATGTGTATGTGAACTTATTTATCAGCGGCGAGGGCACAATTGAGACCATAAACAATAAAGTTAAACTGACACAACAAACGCAATATCCGTGGAAGGGTATAATTAACATTAATGTCGAGCCGGAAAAAAGCGACACGTTTGCCATTTATGTTCGTATCCCCGGCTGGGCTCAGAATCAGCCCGTGCCGAGCAATCTATACGAATACCAGAAGACCAGATATGAGGAGGTCGCGCTAAAGGTTAACGGTAAACGAGAGGCTATTAAAACCCAAAGAGGCTTTGCCCGCATCGAGCGTAAATGGCAAAAAGGTGACACTATCGAGTTGAATCTGCCGATGCCCGTCCGCCGGGTTCTCGCCCATCAGAATATCAAAGAAAATCGGGACAAGGTGGCCCTGCAGCGAGGACCGGTAGTATTTTGTCTTGAATGGCCTGACAATGACGGCAAGGTATTGAACCTGATGATACCGGACGATTCGGGACTCAGGGCTGAATATAGACCGGACCTTCTAAATGGCGTCATGGTAGTTACTGGTAAAGCACGGATGGTTAAACGCACAACTAACGGTAATATTGTCCCTGCCCGGGAAAAACAATTTACCGCTATTCCTTATTACGCCTGGGCTCATCGCGGTCGAGGCGAGATGACGGTCTGGCCGGCTCGAAAACCCGAAGCTGCCAGGCCTGAACCGGCAGATACATTGACCTACCGAAGCAAAACCACAGCGTCGTTCGTACATGTATCTCTGGATGCGATAAAGGACCAAATACTGCCCGAAAGCTCATCCGACTCATCGGCACTTCAACTGGACTTCTGGCCTCATAAGGGCACAACCGAATGGATTCAGTTTGACTGGAATGAAAAACATAACATCTCAAGTGTCAAAGTTTATTGGTTTGACGACACCGGCCGCGGGCAATGCTCTGTGCCAAAATCATGGAAAGTGTTGTATCGAGATACTAAAGGTAATTTTAAGCCGGCAAAAAACAGCAGCCCCTATCTGGCAATAAAGGACACCTTCAATGAGGTTAATTTTGAGCCGGTGAAAACAAACAGCATAAAAATCGAAATTAAGCTCAAAGATAAGCGATCGGCAGGCGTGCAGGAAGTCATAATTAAATAGCTAATTGTAAAGATAACCACCCGAAGTATAAGACACGTGTGTAGTCTTACTTTAACTCTGTCGAAAATATCAGTTCACTTGATACGACCGCTCCCCTACTGTCACTGACAGTTAGAAACCAGATTGTAGCTTCATCAGGTGGCGAGGCCGAGATAATACGCTTACCATCAACACGGACAGG
>CAZWME010000889.1:0-2515 GCA_964634515.1 uncultured Pirellulales bacterium
GGACGCGGACCAGACCAACAATTCGTCAGTGTACCCGGATGCACACGAAACGCCATGGCCTCATTGTCAGCCTATATCACTCGGACTACATCAAACTGCCGGTTCCGCTGGTGCTTAACTGATCAATGACTTTGCGTATCTTGGCATTGGCTTTATTGATCGTCTGTTTGGCACTCAAATAGTTGCCTGCGGCGATTTCGGCCGCAGCCTGCACAAGCAAACTGTCAGCGGCAGTCAGATCCGCTGACATGGTCGCGAAAGCGACTTTGCCCTTTGATCTGCTACTTTTCTTGACATCCTTGCGTAACTCCTTAATCCCGGATTGCGCAGTGGGCAGGGCCGCCTCGACTTCCGCCTTCATTGCTTCCTTAGCTCCGGCGGTTTTAGCCTTGAGTTCCGCGGCAATAGACGTCGTGTTGTTTAGTAGGCGTACGGCTTTCGAATACTTCCTGCTCAGAATGAAAGCCGCATTCTGTTTGTTGATCTCTGTCTCCGCGGCTTCCAGAGCCTTCATCGCAAAATTGTAGCGGCTGGCCAGGTATTTGTCGGCTTCGACTGCTTGCGCAGCCTGCAGCGCCGCCTTCGCATCGGCGAGTTCCCGTTCGGGTGCCTTAGCACAACCCGGAAAAATCCCAGCCAAACACACGGCGGCAGCGACAACTGACCCCCTAAGATAAATGGAACGCATACTAAGCCTCCTTTGAAATGGTGGTGAACCGACTCCCGACACGTTCGGGTAGAAATGGTTCTCATCGTTAGTGAAAAACATAAAGATCAGCAACCTAACGGAGACGCGAAGCGCCGGAGTTAAATCCGCTGGATTGACAGGTTATGCTATTATAATTATTCTATACTTCCTAACCCTATTAAAATACCTAATATTGCTGGAAATGTAGCTAAAACAAAATAGAAAAAAACCTTTTTTTATTTTTAGGCTTAGAGATATTTTCACATAATGATTTGGCAGGGGTATTAGAAACCGTCTTTAATGGGGCATCAGTCAGAACTGTACCCATACAAAACAGCGCTTCCGAATTCAGGAGTTACTAATAGATTGTGTTTTCCAATTCATCCTAAGCCTGCTAATACCGCAATAGTTTTATGGGGTAACTGTATACACTTCGTTTTTTCATTATAATAGCCAGTCGAATAGATATTATCTTCCAACTGAAAATATGCGGAATATCGTTTCGATGTAAGATAATCTGCAATATAATCAGTCGGCATGTCTGCATTAGTCTCCTTTTGATGAAACTCATCTACACATAACGAGCATGTAGAATAAGCCCTTTTTACAGACCTGTTCCGATTTCCGCTCGGCCTTCCGGAATGACAAACCACAAAAGATACAACAGTTTTGGCGGTACGCTGCATGAATTCTACATTGTTTAGATAGGGGTAGCAATATATTATAAGTTCTTCCAGAGTGTGGCAGGCAGAATGTCATTTTTGTTGAATCACCAGCTGCCTTTGAGCAGACGTTACTTACGACAGCTATCGTCGATTCTTGCTTTTTAACCTTCATGCCACCTATTTTCTCTTGAACAGCGTAGTTGAATCGGCGGAAAGGAATGGAAATGAAACTCGTTTGTCGTGCAATTTTGCTGTTGGGACCTACCGGGGCGGGGAAAACCCCACTTGGAGAGGCAATGGAGAAGACAGGTTTTCATGGATATCGCGCGGCGCATTTTGATTTTGGCGTTCATCTGCGAGCAGCAGTTGCGCATCCGGCAGACTATGCGCTGCTGACCGCAGACGATGTTGCCGTGCTTGATAGAAAACTCAGAGAAAATGCTTTACTGGAGGATAATGAATTCTACATCGCCGAAAAAATTATGGCCTCTTTTATTGAAACTACGAATCTCGGTTTTGGTGAATACATTATCTTAAACGGGCTACCAAGGCATGTGGGACAGGCAAAATCCGTCAGTTCGTTGGTCGCGGTGGAAGAAGTTATTTATCTCGATTGCTCCACAAACATTGTGCGGTATCGGATAAAGACGGACAAAGGAGGCGACCGGGATTTGCGTAATGATGATTCAGCCTTGGAGATAGAGAGGAAATTGAAAATTTTCAGTGACAGAACGATGCCATTGCTCAATTTCTATCGCAGTCAAAATGTGCCGATTCGTTCGGTCAGAATCGAGAAGGGCATAGGCCTTAGTGAAGTGCTAACAGCGGTTTTACCATAACTTTCACAATCTATCTTCACGTGGCAACTGCACCCATCCTATATTACTGTAATGTGATGAAAATGCTCTGGAATCATTAAAACCTATGTGCCGCTTGTTCCGTTCCAGTGAATCACATACGTCAATTTTAAGAAACACATCAGATGGAAATTACTTATGACTCAGTATGTAAAACTTAACAGTTTCATTCGTCCCTTGCAACGGTTTATTATTTTAAATTTTAAAAATTAAAATTTGCTCATATACTATATTATTTATTGGATATATTTATAAGTTTGTTACCTATATTCAGATATCTGAAAAAGAAATAATATATGAAACAC
>CAZWME010000890.1:0-2513 GCA_964634515.1 uncultured Pirellulales bacterium
ATATTGGAGCAACGATTATGAGTAAAGAAACAAAACATTTTGATGAAGAATTGGACTTAAGAGTGAGTCAAAAATTCTCGGAAGATTTAAATATCCTTTTTAAGCCACAGTTCTCAATACCGCCGGAGGTTGACAGGGCTGTTTTGGACCAAGCTCATCAAAGGTTCACTCAGAAGCATTGGAGTCATCATATTTTACGACATATTAGTATTTGGCGGATTGCCGCTGCTGCTGCGATTATTATTTTCGCCTTCAGTTTGAATTTAACGCAAAAGCCCGAGCCGACTACAAGTCAATCCCTTCTTGTCGAGGCCCGGGCGGCTGATATTGACGAGAACGGCAGGGTAGATATTCTCGATGCCTTCAAATTGGCCCTCTATGTCGAATCCGCCGAGCGTACCGATAAAAAGTGGGACTTTAACGGAGACGGCCTTGTAAATAGTAATGATGTTGATTTGGTGGCCTCAGCCGCTGTTCGCCTGCCCGCACAGAAAACGCGAGTACAGGTGGATAAAGGAGTTTGATAATGAAAAAGGTTATGGTAATTATTCTATTGAGCATAAGTGTAATAGTCCCTGTTTTGGCCCGGCAGTCAGAGCAGGATATTCCGACTGTTCAGTCCGATGTTCGTTTCGCGCCGCTGCATATATATCTCGATTCCGGAAACCGGCCTCTGGCGGCCTACCAGTTCGAGCTTAAAGCCGCCGCCGGACAAATTAAAATCGTAGGCGTAGAAGGTGGTCGGCATAAAGCATTCGAGGAGGCGCCTTATTATGACCCGGCTGCCCTGGCCAATGACCGTATAATCATAGCTGCATTTAATACCGGCAGCGAATTACCAAAAGGGCGCACGCGAATCTCTACTATACATCTGCAAATAATCGGCGATGCTGAGCCTGATTACGAACTCAAGCTGATTGTGGCCGCAGATGCGGACGCGAATGAAATACCCGCCAAAATCTCATTCGAAAAAGGAGAATAAAAGTGAAAAAGAAAATACTGATTACATCAATCCTTTTGGGAATAACAGCAGTTGCGATGGTTGTCTATCTCGGATGCAGTCGGCAAGATAGTAATACCGTATCATCACGGACAGCAGTAGATAAATCAAGTGAAGAAGGAGATATCGCATGGGCTCTAACTCAAAAACCTGATTCCGATCCACAAATGTCGACGGAACTGCAAACTGCACTGTCTCAAGTACAAAAAGAGAAAGTGAAAAATGAAGATCTTTTCCAAAAAGGATTGAATGTACCCGTCAAAGTGGGGGATAAGGGCGGTGGCGATATTTCTGCAAAACCTGGATTGTCTAAACTTCCACAAGTCACTTTCGAGGACTGTGATTTCGATAACATTGAAAGTGAAGAGGCAAAGACTCAAGTTGTAAAAAGCCCAGTGATAGGTGACAAACCGATGGGCGGCGAAATGGATAGTAGCAGCAATGCGGACAGGCTCGACAGAATGAAAGGAGCGGTACGATATAAGTGGTACGGAATTGATTTGGTTACAAAAGAAGATCAACTCGGAACAGCTTTCCGGAGGTTTAGGTCAAGGAAGGGTGTTAGTACTCTAAGGAGTGCAAGCGAAAGTCAGCTAAGAACTGACATGCGACGAATGCCTGCTGAAATACTCAAGGTCTCGGCTGATGAGATATGGGTGATAGCAAAGTCTGAAACGCAGGCGGTTTCTGCTACTGATGAAGATAGTCCAGGATGTGGGGCTATGCTGGCTAAGCTGCCGAAAAAGGACAAAAAAATACCCCTGCCTCTTAAGCACACTGATGTGAAAGGACAAATCAGCGGCTATATTGCCACTGTTAATGTAATCCAGAAGTTCCATAATCCGTACGATGAGAAGATAGAAGCGGTATATGTATTTCCATTGCCGCAGAACGCGGCGGTCAATGAGTTTATTATGGTAATCGGCAAACGAAGGATCCGGGGTATTATCCGGGAGCGCAAAGAGGCGGAAGAGATTTATCGTCAGGCCAGGAGCCAGGGATATGTCGCTTCGCTGCTTACTCAGGAAAGGCCAAATATCTTCACACAGAAGATCGCCAACATTGAGCCAGGCAAAAACATCGATGTAAATATTAAGTATTTCAATACATTGGCCTATGTTGACGGCTGGTATGAGTTTGTCTTTCCTATGGTCGTTGGGCCGAGATTCAACCCTCCCGGATACACGGATGGAGTCGGTGCTGTCGCACGGGGTAAAAACGGCATCTCCGGACAGAAAACAGAAGTCCAGTATTTAAAACCCGGAGAGCGAAGCGGCCATGATATTGCTGTTTCAGTTGTTGTTGATGCCGGTGTGATAATCGAAGAAGTAGCCTGTACGAGCCACGTTATTGATAAAACTTTTGCTACGCCCGAAAATCTGACAGTCAAGCTCAGCAGTCTCGATAGTATTCCAAACAAGGATTTTGTTCTTCGATACAAGGTGGCAGGTAAAAAAGTTAAGTCGGCGCTGGTAACGCACCGTGACAAACGGGGGGGATTTTTCAGCCTTAT
>CAZWME010000891.1:0-2509 GCA_964634515.1 uncultured Pirellulales bacterium
GGTTATAACGTCAAAGGCCAGCAAGAGAAAGCTACAGAACGTGTGCTGGTGGATTTTACAAATCCCGAGGCGAAGAAGTGGTGGCAGAATGAAGGCGTCAGGAAAGTACTGGATGTCGGTGTTGCAGGATTTAAGCTGGACAGGGCCGAAGAGGTTACGCCATCTTCGCCTGATGTCTTTTTGTATGACGGCAGGTCCGCGCGTGAGATACATAATGATTTTCCGCGGCAGTATGTAGAGGCAACGTGGGAGGTCTGCAGAGAAGCTCGCGGCGATGATTTTATTCTGATGCCGCGGGCCGGCTATACCGGAAGCAGCCGGCACAGCGGTTTCTGGGGCGGTGATATCGGTTCTCCTGCTGAGGGGCTGCGCACAGCGATTATCGCCCAGCAGAGGTGCGCTATAATGGGATTTCCCATTTGGGGCTCGGACACGGGCGGATATTGGCAAGGTGCTCTCGACCGTGAGGTTTGTGCGCGCTGGCTGGCTTTTAGCTGCTTTTCTGCGATTATGGAGGTTGGTCCGACCGAAGACCGCGGCCTGTGGGATATGAAAAGCGAACCTCACTACGACGCTGAGCTGGTTGCCGTCTGGCGCCTCTACGCAAAAATACATACCAGCTTGATGGACTATAGCTATGCATGCGCCAAGAACGCCCGTGAGACGGGTGTTCCAATTGTCCGGCCCTTATTTCTGGTTTATCCTGAGCAGGAGCAGGCCTGGGAGGATTGGCAGACGTACCTCTATGGGCCGGATATTCTGATATCAGCTATCTGGGAAAAGGGAACCGAAAAACACAGTATGTATCTGCCTGGGTCTGAAAAATGGGGCGATGCATGGGAGACGAATAAGGTTTACGACGGCGGACAAAAAATAACCGTCGATACCCCTTTTTACAAGATTCCCATTTTTGTCAGAAAAGGTGCAGACGTTATCGAGGCCTTTGGTGACCTTGAGAAATTGTACAAAGAGTCTCTTGCTACTACAAAAAATAAGCCGGACCTTAAGAAACTGGAAAAAACGGCTGAATGGTAACGGGAAAAAACCATCAATAAGCCCCAGTAGAAAAATCCGGTACAAGTCGCAAGGCGGGTGACGGCCGGACAACGTCCCTTATTTACAGGATTTTTCAGCCTGATAAAAGCTTTCCGGCGGGCCCAGATAGCTCGGTTTGGCGTCGGCTGTTTCGACTACGATTTTTTGCAGGACAATACCAGGGTCAACCATCCAGTATTTCAAGATATGCTCGCCCGGCTTATCGATGTGGTGCAAAGAAGTCGTCACTTTAATATTATCACTTACCGCCTGATTCCAGGCTGGGGGGTACTTCCAGTCCGGGACAGTATCCTTTTTATGGATATTAACAATTTGTGGAGATTCGTCATCAAACGAAACAGCATAGCATA
This sequence comes from uncultured Pirellulales bacterium, assembly GCA_964634515.1. Taxonomy (GTDB): domain Bacteria; phylum Planctomycetota; class Phycisphaerae; order Sedimentisphaerales; family Anaerobacaceae; genus NIOZ-UU13. The sequence continues at coordinate 1,407 of CAZWME010000891.1, forward strand.
ATCCCTGAGTATTAAGGAAGTTCTGGGTTGGGGATAGATACGTCCTGACTTTCACTTTGCCGCTATTAAAAAGATACATCTTGTATTCCAGGCGAGGACTGTCGCCCTGAGGGGTCTGGCTTTGGGCAGTGACGGGAAAAGGTGTCATCGCTGAAAGCGTTCGGCCTAAATCCGGTATGCGCTGCCATTTGACTGGGTCTGCATTGACTGCGCTCAAATAGTGTTCGGCCTCGATGGAGACACATCCGTTGCTCTCAACAAAACCGGTGACCTGGCCGGGTTTCGGAGATTCGGGATTGTTGACGAGTGCATAAACCACGACGCTGCATTCTTGCGGTCCATTTATAGTGACAGGGACACGGGTGCTGCCGGTCGGAGCTTTTTGCCAGTTGACACTTAGCAAAACACGCTGCTGTTTATCGATTTTCCCCTGGTTGGGTGTAATAATCAGCCAGGATTCTGCTGATTCGATTTTGTAATCGAAAGGCGCCTGGCCGCGATTAAACAGCTCGATATAATATGTTTGCTGGTTAAAGGGGTCGAATTCGGGTAATACAGGTTCGGTCTTATCCATCGGCCACCAATTGTCCGAACCTTCGGTGGCGACACCCATATCCGCAACTTCCGATATCTCAATCTTATTAACGTCGGGCACTACATCTTTATCCGGCTGCTGCCAATACGTATAGCTGATATGCGTCTGGTCCATCATATGGTTCCATTTTCCGCCTGCCATGACCTTGTTATAATGGCGAGAAATCTCAGCATCTTTTTCGAATAAAACTTTCACCCTGTCAGCTAAATCATTAGCGGCAGCACGCCCTTGTTTGGCGTAGAGGTGATTTTTCCCAACGGTTATATGAAGTTCATTCAGGTTTGCACAAGCTGTCACGGGGTGCAGGACAAGCTGGTAATAGGCGTCCTTATATTCGGGGGGCATAGCGTTGTAAATTTTTTCAGCTTTTTTTGCGAGACTGTTATAGTCTGCGATGACTGTTTCGGCCTCGCGGTATTGAGCGAGACTATATGTGTCAGGGGCAAGCATCTCCGGTTTTCGGCGGCCATTGTACTTTGTGTATTTGGATATGATGTCAGCGATGTCC
>CAZWME010000892.1:0-2494 GCA_964634515.1 uncultured Pirellulales bacterium
ATCCTTTTGCTATCGGGGTCATCGGGATTAAGGTCATTGTAGCTCTCAAAGTCGTCCACGATAAGATAATCAGCTACTGAAAAGCTCCAGACTTTGCCTCCACTGATTGTCCCGTCGGTATTATACTCATCGATTCGCCAATAGTAAGGACCGCCGCCCCATTCAACGCCTTCGGATGGATTATAATTCGTAGCATCCTGTCGGCCTCGATACATACCTGTGGTATCGGATGCATCAGCACTTTCGACAGATAATTCGTCAGTGCCAAAGTACACATCATGCTGAGCGGCTTTTTCTCCAGGTGACCAGCTAAGCGGCATCGCGCTCTTTATGTCTTGTGTTGAGCCATAAGCCGGCTTCGGGTCGTGGGCAAGCTCCACGTCACCTTTGAAAACCTCGGCCACCTCTTCGGCCGACAGCGGCCTAATCCAGAAGCGGGCGTCGTCAATAAGGCCCTGGTATTCGTCGCTCGGGCTACTATCCCATTCCATGCCTATTGACCACTGCATGTCCATGGCCGGCTCGTCATCGGCGGGATCCTCCTTTCGCAGAACTCCATCTACGTATATCCACGAGGTAAGTCCTTCCCTTACGTACGTTATCATATGCCACTGGTTGTTGGCGACTTTCGGTGGGAACTCTGTATCGGTATCATCATCCACCCACACATTCCCATTATTAAGGCCAAACAGGAAGTTGTGACTGCTGCCACTGTTAGACCCAAACACTACGTGGTCATCAACCTCCGTATCGGTTTTGATCCAAATACTGCAGGAAAAATTGTTGCTCGTCATCATTGGAGCTATACTGTCAATAGAGACATAATCATCACTTCCATCCAATTCCAGCCCGCCGTCTATGACCCCGCCTACCCACTGCGGATTACCACCAAGTATGCCATGATTACCATAGCCGGACGAATCAAAAGCGATGGCGCCCTGACCTTCGTCAAACTTCCACCAGCCGATAAGAGAAGGATCGTCACGTGTTTTGAAACTCCAAACCTCGCCCGGGTACCTGGTCGTACCATCGGCCTCGACCTCATCAATCCTCCAAAAGTAAGTGGTGCCATCCTGAAGACCTTCGGAAACATAGGTTTCATCTAACTGGTTGCCCTTGAACGTATCGCCGGCACCGGCAGCTACATCGGCTCGGCTGGTGCCAAAGTACACATCGTGGGAAGCTGCACTGGAACCAGCACCCCAGCCAAGGGCTGTATCAGCAAGCGCAGTTTTGCTACCATCAGGCGGATCGGGGCTATGTGCGACAAAACCCACAGCAGTAAAACTCCAGAGGTCGCCCGTGTGAATCGTAGTACCGTCAGCCTCAACCTCATCGACCCGCCAGTAGTAAGTGGTACCCGGAGTTAAACCGGGAATGTGCCAGTACATGGCGAAGGGCATACGTTCCATATAGTCAGTATCCCCTAAATCCGGATTGGTGCCGAAGTACACATCGTGATACACGGCAGTATCTCCCTTTGTCCACTGCATAAGCGGCGCTGGCCCACCTGTGCCGCCATCAGCCGGATTCGGATCCGTAGCAGATTTAACGGCATATTCTATATGAAGCAGCGGCGCCATAGACGGGTCCCCGTCGAACGCCTCTGCCTCTCGAGTTCCTTCCGAGGGATTGTCCGGGTTGTCTCTCAAAATCATCACCATCGCATTGCCGGCGGCCCAACCGTCCTGGTCGATTATCTCCTGGATGATAGAAGAGATGTTACCAGTACGTTCAGGCGGACCTGCCACACGGAGGGCCCCCCAGACCGGTATATCCCACACCACCGACGTCATCGTTGTGGTCCTGGAGCTGATGTCACCTGTAGTTTCACTAAATTCAACGGGATTGGGACTCAGTTCGCCCTCGACGATAAGAGACACAGGGGGGGAATGGTATTCATTATCCACATCATCGGCGGTGAACTGCACCCACGCCTTCTTGATTGCAACACCCTTAGGGATATCCACACCGGTAAATCGGACCCCTATAATTTGCAGGGTATCCGGCGAGGCAGTGCCTTCATGGCCCAGCTCCAGGTCGCTGCTGCCCAATTCAATGCCGCCACCCACGGCGCCCTCTTCGGCATCATCATTGGTGGCAGCAACTCGGACGTCGATAGTGAGAACGCCAAACGCCGCATTTGTACCAACCAGAGCCAATGCTAAAACAAGAGAAGTAAACAAAATCAATTTCTTACACATCATACTACTCCTTCAAAAAGTTGAATAATCATGTTTTGGTTACGCACCAGAACAATTGTTATTTTTGACAAACATCGAGAATTATTAATCATGGATCGTATGTTGTTTATATCTGCCGACGATAAGTTTAAAACTTACTGATGCATCCTTCCTTCCATAGCCTGATATTAGCTGTTAATTGAGTTGTAAAATCTTAACCGCAAAGAACGAAGATGTTAAAACACTGAAGAACATCATACGTAGAAGCTCCTCCACTATAATAAACTGTATACCAAGCTCGTTGGATAAAA
>CAZWME010000893.1:0-2493 GCA_964634515.1 uncultured Pirellulales bacterium
AGCTCGATACTATTAGGTGAAGCTACTGCGGCAACAGCTACGGGAAGAACTGAGCTTCTGGACGAGCCTATTGAACACATAGTAGAGGAAGGAGAAACACTTGCTTCTATTGGTAAAGAATACGGCATTTCAGTTGAATCCATTAAATTTGCCAATTCAATTGCGTATGAAAGGTTGAGTGTGGGGCAGTCGCTTTTGATTCCTCCTGTGGAAGGGACAATCCATATAGCCAAAAGAGGTGATACTATCGAATCGGTTGCAAGAATGTATAATGTAAATCCACAAAATATCCTTGATTACAATTATCTTGCTGCTCCTTATACTCTGGAGGAGGGTATGGGTATAACAATTCCTGACGCGGATGTTCCGGATACCAAGCGCTATTATGTAGGTGCCGACTCATATGCAACTTCAGCTTATGGAGTTATCCCGTATGTAGAAGGTGGCCAAAAAGGAACGGGAAGGTTCCAGTGGCCATTCTCAGGTGTTATTACGCAAGGGTTTCATAGATATCATCCGGCAATTGATATTGCCGCAAATACCGGTGATATTTTATCGGCTGATTCCGGAACTGTTATCAGAGCTGGCTGGTGGCAGGGAGGATATGGAAATGCTGTACAAATCGACCATGGGAATGGGTATGTGACCACTTATGCTCATATGAGCGTAATTGAAGTTTCAAATGGCGAGGAAGTGGAAAAAGGACAAAAAATTGGGGTGGTTGGCTCTACCGGGAGATCTACCGGTCCTCATGTGCATTTCACAATCCAATTTGAAGGGAAATATCTCAATCCGCTTGATATTTTGTAGTTTTTTGCCTTTGTCGTCTGTTGTCACATTGCCAGATGGCTTAGTTTATAAGACAATTAGTATTATGGGTTCGATGTGGGGAGATGCAGGTCCGCTTGAACATAATTCAAACCAAGATACTGACGAGAGAAAAAAGGTATCCCGTTTGGTGGGCCCCTCTGTCCTCTTTAATCTGGCCTTGCTTGTGCTTCCCTTTTTCTTTGTACCTGTATTTGCTGATGTTTTCAGTATAAGTAAAACATATCTAGTCTTATTTGTTTCGGTAGCAGGACTTTTATGGTTCTCGTTTCTGGCATACAAGAGAAAGATCCTTTTTGTTAGAAGCTTTTCTTCTTATCTGCCTTTTGGGTTTTTACTTATTGCAGGTATTGTTTCTTTGATATTCTCAGTCAATAAAGAGATATCATTATTTGGGATCTATGGAGCACATCATCAGTCAATCTTTTTTATAGCAGCACTTTTCATCATTTCTTTTGTTTCGGCAAACTCTAGGACAAGTGTTTGGCATGCCGCGGCATGCTTGTCACTTGGGACATTGGCTGCTACTATAATCTCACTCATCGCATTATACACTGGCAGCCTGCCCTTCCTTGGTGAAGTACCCAATCAATTTAACCTATTAAATTCAACTCACGCGTTGTTTGCATTACAGTCGATTGTTGTGTTGTCCGGTCTTTTTTACATCTCATCTAAAAATGTCACCGAAAATATTTTTCTTTCCGTAGTTTTTACCCTTTCATTTGTAGTAAACGGTTTCTACCTACTGTTTGGCATGAACTACCTAGCTATTGCAATCTTGGTATTAGGAGCAATCTATATTGTTGCCTTCTCGGGGCAATTTAAGTTCAAAAATAAACCTATACTAATTGCCGTTTTGGTTTTTGTGGCTATTCTTTCCTTTGTACATTTATACCCGGCTACAAGACAGTCTATAGGAATTGAGCAAATTGGACACTCGTCCAGACTGCCTTTTGGCGAATCATGGATCATATCAGCTGAAGCACTGCGCGATTTTCCGTTGACGGGATCGGGGGTGGGAACATTCTTTATGGATATGACTCAGTATAGACCGTCGACTTTAAATGCTGTTGAGACCTGGGAAATAAGATTCAATCAGCCCTTTAATGATGCATTTCTTTGGATGGCGACTGCAGGCCTAGCTGGGGTGATTGCGTACTTGGTTTTCTGGTTTCTTATATTAAAAATGGCTTGGGGTTTGGATAGATCAAAAGAGGAAGATTCATTCCTGTTTCTGCTTACGAATACATCGTTTTTGGCATTGATTTTCTTGGGATTTAACATAACCATGTATGTTCTTCTAGCAATTGTAATTGGCGTTCTAGCTCAAAAAACATACAAATCTGTAGTTTCTATGTCTTCTTCGGTGGTACCTGCTGTCGTTTTAGCTATATCGATTTTACTCTTGGCTGCGCTAAGCGTTTTGAGTTTCAAAGCGTTTTCGGCCCAATATTATTTCCGCAAAAGTTTGGTCCAATCGGACGGCGGGCAGCGAATCGCTCTACAGCAAAAAGCAATCAATGCCACTCCTTATGAAGACTTTTACAGAAGAACTTATGCATTAACTAATTTGGCTTTAGCCACGCAACTTTCTAATAATGTGACCGAAGAAAATCAGTCTGAAGAAATACTGACTGCGGTGCTGCAGTTTGCGCAGGAGGCAGT
>CAZWME010000894.1:0-2492 GCA_964634515.1 uncultured Pirellulales bacterium
ATCCGTTCCCTCTCCTTCATCATTTCATACTCGTATTCATTCATACCTGTAGGCGTAGCTCTCCGCATTGGTGAAGGTTCCGGCAATGCCCTGCCGGAAGCGCCGCCCAATGTTTCGATTTTAAAGATATCAGAAACCTGATCCGGTAAGATACCGAGTATTTCACGGGTAACCCTGCCGCCAACGCTGGTACTGTACAGCAGATAGTCTATAGTGATACTATCGAGTGACAAAACAATCGGATCGTATGTTATCTTGACCAAACAGCTCGCAGTGTGTGTGCTTGAAATCTGAGCCGCTGCCGGCTGGTTGGCTGATTGCGCCGGTACTGATGCAAAAAGGACCAAAATTAACAAGATAACGAAGCGATTTTTGGTTTCCATTTCAACTCTCCTTTAGAATCTATTTTGTTGAACTTTCTGCTTTCGATTTCTAATAATCGCTGCTGAGCTTTCTGGGCCTGGATAGTCCTCGGGAAAAGCTCTATGACGCGGTTGTAAGTCTCGATTGCGGAATCCGTTCTGTTTACTCGATATAAACGATCGGCCTGAAATACGAGAATAGAAGCGGTTTTATCAACCTGCCTCTGTATTTCATCGAGTGGGTCGGGAATGCTTGCAAGCTGGGCTTCGAGCTCGTTAAGCGAGTGTTGTTTTTGCTCGGCAACCAGCATCTCCTGTATGAGGTTTACTGCGGCATCAGTCTTTGCCTGGAGTTGTTCAAACTGTTTTTCGAGCAAGACGATTTTCTCCTGGTCTTTTGTTGTTTCAGTAGTTTTGATGGTATGATTCCAGAGGCCGGCAGCTATCAGAATAACAGCAGCCGCAGCCAGAGGGACGGTCAAACTTATACGCAAATGTCTCCGATGAGCACGGCGTCTGACGATGGCGGAGAGATTGGCAGAAACGGGACCTGGCAAACCCGCCATGTGGTCTGCTTCCTGAAGCAGCTTTTTTATTTTGTCTTCTGTCATAATTTCTCCTTTGTCAGTTCACCCAGGTCATCTCTTAAACGTGCTCTGGCGCGGTTCAGCCGGACCTGCAATGCGTTTTTAGATATTCCGAGAATCCGGCTGATTTGTTCGGCTGGAAGCTCTTGCAGATACCTTAATACGACCGCCTCACGATATTTCACAGGTAAAGCTTGAATAGCACGACGAATACGTTCGAAAGTCTCGTTGTCCATCGATTTCTTATCCGCTGTGCCGGCCGAAGCATCAATAGCTTGATCAGCAACCTGTGATATTCGCCGCCTCCGGAGCATTTGCTTATATCGGTAACTGCGGCATTTATTGACCGTTATGGTAAAGAGCCAGGTTCTAAGGCTGCAATCGCAGCGAAATTTTTTCAGGCCGAGAAATGCAGCGAGGAAGATGTCTTGCGTAACATCTTCGACCTCGCCGGACCAGCCGAGCAATCGACCGGTCAGTGCTGCAATATCGGACGAATATTGCTCGACAATCCTGTCAAAAGCAGATTCGTCACCCCGATTGAATTGTTCGACGAGATGTTCATCATCAATCGTTTCGGCCATGACCATTATATTAGAGCACTTAGGGTCTAAAAACTTACAAAAAAATCGCTGAAATCACGGAAAAAATACCAGCACCCACGAAAATCAGGGCGACACACGGCTTTTACTCCTATAATTTTGCGGCTTTTCGGAGTTTGACGGCCATATCGGTCTTTTCCCAGGTAAAGTTTGGCATATTTCGTCCGAAGTGCCCGCCATATGAGGTCTGGGCAAAAATCGGACGAGCGAGGTTTAAATGCCTGATCATAGCCTTCGGAGTCAGGGGGAAAAACTTCCTTACAAGTTGGCTTATCTTCTGCTCACTTATTTTTGCGGTCCCCTCAGTATCTACAAGAACAGAGATAGGCTCGGCAACTCCGATGGCATAGGATAACTGGACTTCACATGCGTCGGCCAGGCCTGCTGCTACTACGTTTTTAGCGATATATCGAGCCATGTAGCTTGCTGTTCTGTCAACTTTTGTGGGATCTTTTCCGCTAAAGGCGCCGCCGCCGTGGCTGCCCCTTCCACCGTAAGTATCAACAATAATTTTCCTGCCGGTAAGACCGCAATCACCTTTCGGACCGCCCACGACAAATCTGCCCGTCGGATTGATGTGAAATATGGTTTTTTTGTCAACAAGACGTTTTGGCAGAACCGGCATGATGACCTTTTCGATGATTTGTTTTTGTAATTTTCTATAGGTAATACTCGGAGCGTGCTGAGTGGATACGACAACCGTATGGATACGGCTGGGTTTGCTGTCTTCATATTCGACTGTTACCTGGCTTTTGCCGTCGGGCCGAAGCCAGGGCAGCTTTTTACTCTGGCGTACTTTCTCCAGTTTTGTCGTCAAGGCGTGGGCCAATCGAATCGGCATCGGCATAAGGGTCGGAGTCTCTTTGCAAGCGTATCCGAACATCAGACCCTGGTCGCCGGCTCCCTGCTCTTTGTGCAGGCCGGTACCTTCAGATACGCCC
>CAZWME010000895.1:0-2491 GCA_964634515.1 uncultured Pirellulales bacterium
CATATCCTGAATTGGCCCAAGGATGGTTCACCACTGGTGTTGCCTGCCCTGGAAAAAAAGGTCATTCACAGCAACGGGTTCAATGTAAAGAAACCGACTGTTAAGCAAACCTCTGCTGGTATTCAAATAGAATTATCAGCAAAGAATAGAGACAAAATTGATTCTATCATCGTGCTGGAAACAGAATAGGAATCCATTAAGGATATCTCTAATGAAATTGAATGAATTCATCAAGACAATGGCAATTGTCATGATCCCAGTTGTATGTTTGACTGCCATGGGCAGTGAGACCCTGGTTCCTGTTCAGGATGGTATTGTTCCACAAAATTTCGAAGAACTGTGGGCCGGATTCGATCCCCGCGCCGAACCATTGGAAACCGAAACACTCAAGGCGTGGGAAGAAGACGACGTGATACTTCGGGTCGTGCGATACCGCATGGGAATCTTCAAAGGACAGAAATCTATAATGGCGGCCGTCTATGGGTATCCCAAGGGCGGTAGAAAACTTCCAGGACTGGTTCAGATCCACGGCGGCGGACAGTATGCCGATTACCGTGCGGTTCTGACCAATGCCAAACGCGGTTATGCGACGATTTCACTTGCTTGGGCCGGTCGTATCAATGCTCAGGACTATAGAGTCAATTCCGACATCGTGAAGCTTTTCTGGGCGGGTAAGACGGATCATCCGGACTACAAGCTTACCACCGACTGGGGCGCACTGGATGCCTATCATGCACCATGTAGAAATCCGAAGAATGGCTTTGCCTATGTCAAGTCGGCTGCATGGACATTGGATAATGTGGAATCACCGCGTAACAACGCCTGGTTCCTCTGCACCCTGGGGGCACGGCGGGCCCTGACCTTCCTGGAGCAACAGCCCCAAATAGATGCCAACAAACTCGGTGTCTATGGTCACTCCATGGGGGGCAAGTTGACGGTCTTGACCGCTGCTGCCGATCCCCGTATCAAGGCCGCTGCACCTTCTTGTGGGGGTATCAGCAATCGACCAACGGACAATGTGCTCTATGGTGCGACCGTAGCTGATGGTGTGAACCTGGAACACATCGCCTGCCCTATTATTTTTCTCAGTCCATCAAACGACTTTCACGGTCATATAAACGATCTGCCAATGGCGGTGAATGAAATAACCAGCCCGGATTGGCGCGTGACCTGTTCGTCGCATGGTAACCACCAGGACACCGCTGCTTATCAAATCGCTGGATTACTGTGGTTTGATCAATACCTCAAGGGCAGCTTCACCTTCCCGCAAACTCCACAAACTTCGCTGTCCTTGAAAACCAAAGATGGGGTACCCTCATTCACGGTTAAACCGGATACCTCCAAACCAATTCTGGCTGTGGACATCTATTACACCCAGCACGGCCAGATGGATGGCAAGAAGGATGACCGAGAAAACACAAAGAACCGTTTCTGGCGTCATGCGCTAGCCAGAAAGAACAGTCCTATCTGGACAGCAGACCTGCCGCTTATCAGCACGGATAAACCGCTGTGGGTCTATGCCAATGTTCTCTATCAGCTTGATCAGCCTCAAACAGGTGCGGGTTATTACTATAGTTTCTATACGGCAGAGACCTTTAATGTATCGTCCCTGGTGCATATGGTAACCCCTAACCAGATAAAGAAGGCTGGCGTGCGTGCGACGTTGAAGCCGTCGCTAATGATCGAGACCTTTGAAGGTGACTGGGAGAAGGAGTGGTTTACTTATAAGCCTGAAGATTGGGCACGCCGGACTCATAAAATCTATGATGACCAATGGAAGGCTCCCGTATCTGGGAAACTCTCAATTGAAGTACGAGCAGAAAAATCCAACAAACTGGTTGTCGGAATCGATAAATATGCATCAGAAATCCTGATTACAGGTGATTACAAATGGCATCGTATTGTCCTGTCTCCAGGTGACTTTCGTGATGGAGCGAATGTTGCGATGGCTGATTGGAATGGTATAAAGGAATTGAGGCTCGGTGCCCAGGAAATACTCAGAGAAAAAAATGACGGCAAGGACAGGATCCTTAGATTGGGTGCTGGCTGGAAGGGTAAAAAGCCAGACTTCCGAAACTTGCGATGGATTGCTCAGTAAAGTAAGTATTATTTATGAAAAAACTAATAAGTATTTTGTTGCTAATTTCCACTGTAGAAACAATTGCTGGGGTAAACGACTATACATTTAGTTGCTGGCAGAATGGCTGGCGAAAAAATGCGAATGACCATAGTGCCGATATATTCGGTATTGAAACCAGCCGTTATGGCTTTACTATCGATTTAGCTGATTTTAGCAAGGTTCGATTCGGTACGCTTGCCGATCCTGTCGGCTATGAGCAGGCACTGGCTCACAAAGCTGAAAAGCTGAAGGAACTTCCACTTGCGCAGTTGCTGATTGAACTGGAGATTGATGGCATCAGCTACCGTGCCCAAACTTGCAAAGCAGGTAAAGAGAAAGGCGTTAAGCATCTTCAGGATGTGCGTATGTGGG
>CAZWME010000896.1:0-2491 GCA_964634515.1 uncultured Pirellulales bacterium
AAACAAACCCAATTCAAACCCAATTTAACCCAATTCAAACCCAATTCAAACCCAACTTTGAGATTGCTCAGAGGCCAAAAAACGGCCTAAAAAATCTTTCTATAAACATGGCAGTAGGGCAGTTTTTTGGTTTTGTCGTAATAATCCTGATGATATTCTTCTGCCGGCCAGAATTTATCAGCCTGCGTAACCTTGGTTTTAACGTTGTGGCGTTTTGTCTTAAGCGTCTGAATAAGCTGAGTAGCTGTTTGCTTCTGCTCCTCGTCGAGATAGAAAATCTCGGTACGATATTGCGTACCAATATCCGGCCCCTGGCGATTAAGCTGAGTAAAATCATGGGTCTCGAAGAACAGCTTTGCAAGCTGCTCATAGCTGATTACTTCCGGATCGTAGACAACCTCGACCGCCTCTGCGTGACCTGTCCTGCCGGTGCAGACCTGCTTGTAAGTGGGATTATCCACGTGACCGCCTATGTATCCAACGGTTGTGGAGATTACGCCGGGTACCTTATTGAAATAATATTCCGTCCCCCAGAAGCAGCCGGACGCGAATATCGCTTTAGCGGTCCCTGCCGTCTCCTGCTGCTCTGCCGCGGGCATGAAATTCATCGAGAGCGAATTCACACAATGCCGCGTGTTTTTGGGCGTCATTTGCTCACCGAGAAACACATGGCCGAGGTGGCCGCCGCAATTATTGCAGAGAATTTCAGTGCGAACACCGTCGGCATCACGCTGGTGCTTAACGGCTCCTTCGATTTCATCGTCGAAGCTGGGCCAGCCGCAGCCGGACTTGAACTTCGAAGATGATTCATATAGCTTTGCCGAGCATCGAGCGCAGGTATAAATGCCATTTTCGTAATGGTCGTCATATTTACCGCTGAAAGGGCGTTCAGTACCTTTGCGAATGATAATCCGCTGCTGAGCGGCGGTTAGTTTGTTGTACATTTTTTGTTCCTTATAAAAACCAATCTCGTCGAGGAAAATCTCCACGGTTCTTTGCCGCAGGTCGCCGATGGTGAGAATCCTGAAAAGTTCCCGATCATTAGCGGCCATACCGAGCGGCACCGAGCGAAATACACGTAACGGCAGCCGGAGTTCCTGCCAGCGGTTTTTCAGTTCGATTGGTGCCTGATAAAGCCGGCGTCCGTTTTGTTTGCTCTCTATCCATATTCCGAGAGACACCTGGCCGGGGGTGCCTTTCGCCCGCAGGTAAATGCCATCATGCCCGGCAGTATTGATATTGCTGCCGTTATCCAGCACGGGTTTAGTGCCAAGAAGAGTGAGGCTGTTATTCCGTGGGACAAGCTGCTTTATATTCAGGCAGGACCTGCCGCTTTCCTGCACGAAATTTTTGGTGTCGGTTGCGCTGTTATCTTTCGCATGGTCGGCTATCGAGGTCCAGATGAGGCTGTTTTTATGACTCCTTGCTCTGCTGAAATCATCGATTGTCAGGTTGTTTACGGGGCTGATTGTCTGTGCCCGGGCGGTTAATAACCATCCTCCTAATCCGCCGGATGCGATTAGGCATAAAAATATCAGCGGTAACAGCCATTTTTTGCGTGTAACTTGCATTTGCGTCTTCATGAGTATATTCCTTGAAACATTTATTCTTTCAATATTTATACTCAAAATCAAGTCTGCTGTTCGCAAATATCAAAATATGACAGAATGCAGAAGACAGGAGACAGAAGACGAAACTTGCGAAAATCCGTGATTATGGTTATGTTTGCTGCTGTTGTTGGGGGATAATATTGTCGATGATAAGGATTGTAGCGAATGGTTAAAACGGAAAATCTCAACATTAAAACTAAGGGTAACTGTGATGTCGTTAATATTACCGGGCAGGTCAGCGATGTTGTAAGCCAATCGGGTGTTAGGGAAGGTACTGTTACGGTTTTCAACGTTGGCTCGACTGCGGGGATAACGACGACGGAATATGAGCCCGGATTGGTTAATTACGATATCGAGGCGTGTTTTGAGAAGATCGCGCCTGAGCGCGGGCGGTATGAGCACGAAGAGACGTGGCATGATGACAATGGGCATGCGCATGTTCGGGCGTCGCTGCTGGGTCCTTCTATGAGTGTGCCCTTTGTTGAGGGCAGGATGACTTTGGGGACATGGCAGCAGATTATATTGGTGGATTTTGATACGAGGCCGCGGACAAGAACGGTTGTATGTCAGATTATCGGGGAATGAAGTAACGGGCAGAGAATTGTATTCGAGAAAAAGGATATTGTTATGAAGGTCACTATATTCAACGGTTCGCCCCGGGGCAAGAAAGGGAACACCCACGTGATGGTCAAAGAGTTTTCGAAGGGTGCCGGGCAGGCCGGGGCAGAGGTTGAGAACGTATTTCTTGTGAAGAAGAAGATACAACCCTGCCGGGGTTGTTTTACTTGCTGGATAAGGACGCCGGGCAAATGCGTTATTAAAGATGATATGGCGGACTTGATTCAGAAGTTCTTCGAATCGGATATTGTCGTTTTTTCGAC
>CAZWME010000897.1:0-2490 GCA_964634515.1 uncultured Pirellulales bacterium
GAGCATATCCATCAGGCAGAGTCCGTCGCGCTTGGGCATTTTGATATCAATTAAAAGCAGGTTGAAACGCTCCTTATCGAGAGCTGCCAGGGCATCGTCAACATTCGACATGAGCGCCACCTCGAAGCCCTCTGAATTGAGGATTTTTTTACAGCTTTCGAGCACCACTGTTTCATCATCTACTACAAGAATCTTCATGTGCATCCAGTCATTATCTGCTCACTCTAAAGCATTAAAACAGGGACCGGCTTTTCCACCATCTTGACTAAAAGCCTTCCTGCTATCTTTTAATGATTTTTATAATCTATTATGCCTGAAAATTGCAAGGCGTTTGTTGATCCTGTTAACCCAACTTCAGCGTTTTTTGCCGAAAAGGGGGCATTTCCCCCGGTTCGAAAAAATACACCTTCAATGATAACGGGAAGTTATGCTCATTGATCCCCCGAAATGTTGTCTGTAGTGTCAAAATCTGATGGATGAACAAAATATATCTTGACGTCCCGTTTTGATGGTGATATACGAAACACCATGTATATCCGCAAAATCACCCATACCGACAACAAGAACCAGCAGCAATACTATACCTTCAAGCTGGTCGAGTCCCTGCGCACCGAACGGGGGCCCAGACAGAGGACGTTGCTGAATCTGGGACATGACTTTACCCTGCCCGAAGAGAAGTGGAAGGATTTAGCCAATCGCATTGAGGAGATCGTAACCGGGCAAACGCCATTATTTAAGAGCGATCCCGAGATTGAAGCCCTCGCGATCCGCTATGCCCGCAAGATCGTTGGAAATTACAGGAAAGCCTTTATCCGCTCTTTTGATGCGGAGGCTCCGGATTATCAGCGGGTGGATGTCTGCTCTGTGGATAACGAGCATGCCAGGTCTGTCGGTGCGGAACATGTTGTCTATGAGACAATAAAGGAGCTGGGGCTTGAGGAAAAACTTAAGCGCCTGGGTTTCAACAAGCCGGCCGTTGATGCAGCGATTGGCGTGATAGCCGCCCGCCTGATAGCCCCCAGCTCGGAGAGGGCAACCCATGGGTGGCTTACACAGATGACGGCGCTGGGCGATCTGATGGAGGCAGACTTTGATAATATTTCTCTGGACCGTCTTTACAAGACGGCGGACATGCTTCTTAAGCGCCGTTCGGAGATTGAGGCGCAGTTGAGGAATAGGGAGCGCAGTTTGTTTCAGTTGCCAGAGACGATCATTTTATATGATCTGACCAACACCTTTTTTGAGGGAACGGGGAAGTACAATGACAAGGCACATTTTGGTCATTCCAAGGAGAAAAGGACGGATTGTCCACTGGTGACGTTGGGATTGGTTTTGGATGGCGATGGTTTTCCCAAAAAGAGCGATGTCTTTGACGGAAACGTCAGCGAGGCGGGCACCCTGGATAAAATGATTACCGCCCTTGCGACTGGAGAGGTGCCATCCAAACCGATGATTGTGATGGACGCCGGGATCGGCACGCAGAAGAACCTCGATTGGCTAAAAGAGCATGGATATGGCTACCTTGTTGTTTCCCGCAAGAGGAGGATGGATATTCCGTTATCCCTGGAGATGGAAACGGTAAGGGAGGATCAGCAGCGGTTGGTTAAGGCTGACATAGTCAAGAATAGTGATACAGGGGAGATAGAGCTTTACTGTCATTCCAGTGCCAAAGAAATCAAGGAGGAAGGGATAAAAAATCTCTTTGAGAAGCGCTTCGAGGATGAACTTGCCAAGACACAAGCGGCCCTGAGCAAGAAGCATGGAACGAAACGCTATGATAAGGTGGTAGAGAAGATCGGCCGGCTCAAGGAGCGCTTCAAGCGGGTAGCCCGCCGCTACGAGATTGAGATTGTAAAAGATGAAAACACAAAGCTGGCAACCAGAATTGTCTGGGGCAAACGGGAACAGGATGACAAGAGCGGTTTTTACTGTCTTCGTTCCAATCGTATTG
Organism: uncultured Pirellulales bacterium; assembly: GCA_964634515.1. Classification (GTDB taxonomy): domain Bacteria; phylum Planctomycetota; class Phycisphaerae; order Sedimentisphaerales; family Anaerobacaceae; genus NIOZ-UU13. Next base: position 1,952 of record CAZWME010000897.1, read on the forward strand.
ATTTCAATAAGCAGGAATTATTCGACATCTTCACCCTGCTTACCGATATCGAGGAGGCCTTCCGGAACATGAAATCGGAGCTGGGGATGCGTCCTGTTTATCATCAGAAGGAACGACGGGTGGATGGTCATATGTTTATCACGGTCTTGGCTTACCATGTTTTGCAGGCCATCCGTTTTAAGCTGCGTAAGCAGGGGATAACGGAAAGCTGGTCCACGATCCGCAAGAAACTCTCTACCCACATACGCATCACCACCACCATGAAAAGAGACAATGGCAAGATGATCCACATCCGCAAATCGTCCCGCCCGGAACCTTTCCATGTCCAGATTTACGACGCCCTAAATCTGTTGCACCGACCCGGGAAAACGATCAGAACCATTGTGTAAAGATTATTAACATGTAGTGCCAAAACGCAAGTCATGCGCCTTGTAAGATCTCAATTATACACATTTATTTTTCCAAGACTCTGAACTTGGGTTAGCGTTATGCATCCACCCAAAACTCATTACAATCGACTATAAAATAAAGGATTTTGA
>CAZWME010000898.1:0-2489 GCA_964634515.1 uncultured Pirellulales bacterium
CTCCTATCCACGGTGCAATCAGAAACTGCTTGTATCTCATAGTCGGATGCTCGCCGGTCCTGAGCATTATGTTCTCATAGTCAATTATCAAGTCGCCATCATACCAGTATTTTACGTGGCCGTCGGCTATGCCTATGCCGCCGACGATACTGTTCAACTGAAAATAGGCCTCGACGAAATGCCAATCGTTTTTATAGTACGGCCCCGGAGAATCCTGAAAGTAAACAGCCCCCGCGTCCCAATGTTTGCCATTGTAGTGGGGACCGGACCCGTAACAGTCGTCGACTCCTGTGCCGTCGCTGTTGCCGTTGCAGCCTGCAATCGCCCTTTCTTCGGTAATACCTGTTAAGTCAACTCCTATATTGGATTCGTCTATGTTTTTGCAGTCCTGCAGGCCTAGCCGAGGTTCCCCCTCGTTTGTTTCTATATACAAGGTCGAGTATGTGTATGCAGGGCCTACCCATACGCTGTCCAGGTTGGTAATGAAATGAAACTGGTGGGGATGATATGAGTGGTTTGAGCCGGTCCAGTTTGCACTGTGCTTGATATAAAAACTAACGTACACACTCTCTGACTCGGTGAAAAGCTTTCTTATCGCACCGCCGGAAGTCGCCGTCGTTGCTCCCACATTAAAATGGTACTCAACCGAACTTACACTTCCGGGAATGTGCTCGGTGGTTGATATCTGCAAACTCGTATTATCATACCACCCTCTTGCGCCGAAATTGCCGTCGTCAAAAAGCTCCTCAAAAAGTATTGCTCCGGTTACTTCGCTGTTAGCTGTCAAACTCAACAACACAGTAAAAACGCTCATTAAAAACAATTTCCTGCACATATCTTTCCTTCGCCTCCTGAATTGTTGTTAAACTAATCCTGACTGCCTCACTCACAGTCACAACCGATTGGCTCGGTCGAAACCACGATATTATCGAAGTAACGCTCCTGCGTTACCGGAGTACCAGTGCCGGGGTAGTTTTCAAAATAGATTGCGTTTATACCATAATTGTCCCAGCTATCCACGAAATTCATACGGTTTCGCCTCGCTTCAAGCTGTTCATCTATCCAGAATTCCTGCAGGCCACTTTCCACCTCAGGGTCGGTGCTGTTCAATCTGACATGAGCTTCTACACAGTACCAGCGATTACTATTCTCCGGTGCAAATAACGGTGTAATTCCAACCGGGTCACCTGTTCCATACCAGGCCGCATTGAGCCAGGTCATATGGTCAAAATCGTTATACTTCGTGCTTAGCACAACTCCGCTTGAATCTACAAGACTTACCGGGTCCATCGTAAGAAGGTCCGGACTGGAGCCCCACAAATGTGCTATCATTGCCTGTGAGTACATAGCTTGATTTTCGCCGGCAAAAATGAAAGCTCTCGAGAGTTTACCCAGACTGCCTCCCTGCCAGCCTTGTTGCGTTCTGACATACATCCGGTAATAGATTTCCGTAAAATCCTCGGTATTTCTGATTCCCTTATTAAAAGTACTGTACGGCACTCTGCCGAATGCCAGATGGAGGTTGCCTGCGCCAGTCACCCCAGGTCGAAAAATACCCCTCATACCTTTAGAACCTTCAACTCCAACGCCTTGCATAGGTATGAACCTGCCGCCGTCACTGCTATATTCGAAATACCTCTTCCAGCCAACCAGAGGCGAACTGCTTTCGAAATCATCACAGAAGAGCCATTCCGGATGTCGGACCTGCCAGTTATCACATTCGTTCGCCAACGTTATCGAGGGGCTGAAGAGCCAGTTGTTTGCCATATATGCAAAGTCATTGAAGTCAACTCTGCCATTGCCGTCTGCATCTGCTTCAAGGGCCTGGCCGCTGTCGAGCCATTCGTATGCCAATTCTTCTACGTCGTCATTGTTAACATGCCTGTCATCGGTAAAATCGCCCAAAGTGTATTTTTCCACGGTGAAATTCCAGACGGAACCTTTGTAGGGGCTAAGCGGGTCGCCATCTATGACTTCATCGATTCGCCAATAGTAGGTTTGCTCTGATTCAAGAATACCGGGCTCATAGCTGTTAGCATCGATTGGCTGGCTGCCTTTATATACGCTCGTCCCTGCAGGCCAGGTATTGTCGGCATTGGTTACATCTGCAAGGTTAATACCGAAGTAAATATCGTGACTGTCGGCGTCGGCACCGGGTGTCCAGCTAATGTTGGTATATGGCGGAATATCAACTGTGTCGCTTAAAGGACTTGCGCCGTTTGCCTTGTCCGGCTCCGGAGTCGCCGGTGCGAAAGCCGCCAGCGAATGGGTAAACATATCAGGGGCTGAATGACCCCAACTCAAGGTAATTGGTCCCCTCGATGCCGCAAGTCTGGTACTGCCGGCTCCGGAGAAAGTATCTGTCAGAACATCAAACTGTTCGGTCATACCGATTCCGATAGGCTCGAAAAAACCCTCGTTGTTGCAGCCGACCATATCAATTATCCACGCTCTGTCTGTCTGGGTGGTAATCTCGGTCGAAATAGTAT
>CAZWME010000899.1:0-2486 GCA_964634515.1 uncultured Pirellulales bacterium
TTAAACCAAGCCGATCTTGACGCGGTTGGGCTGAAGAAGCCAACGAAAACCAAGGTAGAGCTGGCAGAGCGTAAAGACGTTGAGGAATCGCATGCTAAGGCAAGAGAGGCGTCCACTTTGAATCTTAGATACAATATTGAAATACATCTCCCGGCCACAAAAGATGTTGAGGTCTACAATGCTATTTTCAAGGCCCTACGGGACCACTTGGGAGAATAAGATGAAAAAAGATTTGAGTGAATGGATGTTCAGCGCTCTGCTGTTTGAAGCAGAAGTTGAGCAATTTCGCGCGGCAGGCATTAGGCTTGGTGCGGATATACGGGAAACGGAGATTAGTTTATTAGAGGAAGTACTAAGTCCTTTCCCAATGAGCCTACGCAATGAAGCGCTCAGGATGACTCGCATATACGCCCTCCTTTACTGCTTTGAAAACTCTGTAAGAGAGGTGATTCGGGACCGGCTAGAAGAAAAGCATGGTGCAGACTGGTGGGAGAAAGGTGTTCCAAGGAAGATTAGGGAACTGGCGGAATCCCGAAAACAGAGCGCAAAGAGCAACTCCTGGCTAGAAGGAGATAAGGCCGGTTTGTTAAGTTTCGCTGAGTTCGGTCATTTAGCTGATGTTATTATAGAAAACTGGGATGACTTCTCAGATTTGGTACCCTCGCAACACTGGCTCAAACAGCGATTCGAGGAACTAGAACAGACAAGAAACTTTATTGCACATAACCGTCTCCTATTACCTAGTGAATTTAGCCGCATTGAGATGTATGTTTCTGATTGGAATAAACAAGTCGGTCTATAATTGGCAATAACAAAGCCCGGAGCATATAGTGCTTAAATACGTTAAATAATGAGCCTATGCATTCTGCTTGCCAGCCAGATATCGGAATTAACGGATCGACGTCCCTTAGGCTCTTGATTATATGGTAGTCCCTACAATGAAAAAGAGGCAAGATATAGTCCCTCAGAGTGCAAGGGTACATTGACAATGAAAATTAATGACAATCCCGATCCTAAAGATGTATCCACGAGCTATGTAGAAAGGTAGAACTTAACGATGCGAATGAGCATGAGCAGATTTATAAGATTGACAAACGCATTTTCTAAGAAAATTGAGAACTTAGGCCATGCAGTAGCCTTTCAATTTTATATATTACAATTTCTGCCGGATTCGTCTGTCCTGAAGGATAACTCCTGCGATGGCCGCTGGCGCAACTGACCATTTATGGGAGATTAAAGATATTTTGAATCTCTCAGAGTGAAAATGAATTGCTATAAAAGACTATATTTTTATTGACATTATTCTAATTTCGGATAAAATACTTGGTTAATATGACTGATTACGAGCATCTTATAACTGAGACCATTCTAACTGACGGAGATATCAGACTCTGTAAGATTGATGGCGAGCTTGTTTATCTTATAGAGGGATTAGCATTTGAAAACGACCAACCAGGACCTCGCCTATATGGTCTATTCCAATCTGATTTAGGCAGGTATGTCCAAAGAGGACAAATGACTGCGATTGCACAATTCTTTAAGTTGGTTGGCAATGGATTAATAGTAACGAGGCATATTTTTTATGGATTGAATAGGCCATTGTTTGACGATGATAACATGAAAGCAGACCAGGAAAAAATTATACATTCACGAAAACCACCCCGGGACTATAGATGGAAAACCCGGTATGAGCTTGAACAAATAAGTGCTCCACCAGGAAAAGTTTTTGTTACAATAGTAAGCAAGAACGTTAAGCATAATTCTCGTTTTCCAATGGTATATGGATGGGTGGATCGGTGGAATTGGGTAGAAGAAGATATAGGTCTTCCCGAAGCTCCAATAAATTGGGTTGACCGCTACCGTAAAAAAATTTATACTAGACCGTAAGATTAAAAAAAGGAGGGCGTTATGAAAACCAATAAGGAGACGGTGAGCTCGGAGGCACTACAGCAGTTACTTGGTGCCTATCCTCCAACAACTCCTTTTCGCCCACTGGCGTATTACGACAAGCACCTTGATTGTATCCGAATCCAGGTAAAGGATTGTAGCTTTACGGAACGACGTTTGAATAGCTTCTTTACGCTGTGGATTGAGAACCACGTCACGTCAGAAAAGACAGTCGGGTTCACTATAAAAGGAGTAAAGCACCTTTTTGTTACATTGGGACTTCCCCAAAGCGGACCGGTTTATGTTGCTCAGATTATAGATGGGATTCTTCAGTATTATCCAGAGGAGAACATGAAAGATGTTATAGGAGAGATAAAAAGGAAATTTAAAAAAGTCCTAGACCTTCAGGTTAGTGAATTGCCTGAGCCTGAGGTAGCATAGAGATAATGGGTCATTGCGTGTTGCATGTATCAAGCCGCTGAGCTTATAATTCCAGCGGCTTTTCTTTTTTAAAGAACCGCACTCAAATTGATCCACTACCCCTCCTATTTCCCCTTGACACTGCCCCCCCTTTCAACTACAGTTATTGAATAATAAAG
>CAZWME010000900.1:0-2481 GCA_964634515.1 uncultured Pirellulales bacterium
CTACGGCCTCCTGCTCCCAAAGCAGGCGCTCTAGCCAAGCTGAGCTACACCCCGGTAATTCTGGTACTGCCGCCGGATATCTTTTGCCCGATACCGCTTCGAACAAAGGATATCACATACATCAGAAAAAGTATTTTACACCAGACAAATAAGAATTGCAATAGAATCCTGCTTTAGTGTTTGGATTGAGTGCATCGGAAAAACGAATAAGCTAATTTCGTGGATTCATTACTACAACGGCTACATTCGTCAGGCTCTTTATATCACAGGCGGGTTGGACCGTTATGTCCCAGACCAGAGGATTGTCATCATTGCTTTTGCATTCGGCCACCGTTCCAATAATCACCGGCGTACTAAGGAATCCGGGTCTTTTCTGGGCATAAACAATATCGCCGACTTTAATTTTGTATTTGGTCGGGACCAGCTTAACCTTGGCGGAGCTGTTGCCGGCACCCTGCATTATCCTGTCCATATTAAATTGTGCTATCTTTACCGCAATTTTGGATACCGGGTCGCTAATCAGTCTGACCTGGGCGGTGCGGTTGTCAACCTTGAAGACGGTTCCGATTATGCTCTCGTTGGCCAGAATGAATTGGTTTTTAGCCAGGCCGTCTTTTTGACCGCGGTTGATTATAAGCTCACCGCGAAGCCCGTTTACAGAGGCGGCAATCACGTCACATAATACGAAATCCACACCTTTCCAGACAGGTCTGTCTCGCAGCCCCGTCAGCTTTTCAACTTTTTCTCGTTCCTGTTTCAACCATTCTGTAACGTTGGCGAGATGATTATGAAGCTTGTCGTATCTCTCTCTACTTACGACATCTTCGGTTATGCTCTGTTCCGATGCCATCAAACGCGAAGCTGAAAGCGAAATGTTTCTGCCGATACTTAAAGGCTTGCGAAAAATGCGGACAAAGCCGAACTGAAATTTATTTGTTATCTTCGGCGGGGCAAAGAAGAAAATCAGTCCGGCTAACATAAACCAGATAAACAACATTCGTCCGGAAACTTTGCTCGCATTCTGTGCCATGGTTGTATTGTATATTTATCACGTGCGACCGCACTGCGAATTATTCCCATCCATGCTCGTTATGGTTCATTGTATCCTTCCACAATTCCAGGTTTTCCATGTAAACGCTGGTCCCGCGGGCTACGGAACTGAGCGGGTCCTCGACCCTTTCGACTTTCAGGCCGGTTGCATTTGCTAATGCTGAGTCCATTCCACGCAATAGTGAGCCGCCGCCGCAGATGTGAATGCCGTTGTCAATAAGGTCGGCGGACAATTCCGGCTGGGCCTTCTCCAGCGTTGCCGCTACCGCATTTATAATCATGGCGATGGGGCCTCGAAGTGCCTCACGGACTTCCTCGCTTGTTATGACGATTTTTCTCGGCATGCCCGAGATTGTGTCTCTGCCCGCTATTTCCATTACTAATTCTTCCTGTAACGGAACGGCAGAGCCGATTTGTTTCTTCACTTTTTCAGCTCGTGCCTCACCGATGAGAAGATTATAAGTCTTCTTCAGATGATTGATTATCGCTTCGTCCATATCGTCGCCGCCGACGCGGATTGATTCGGAGGCGGCAATATCGGCCAGACTCATTATGGCGACCTCGGTGGTTCCTCCCCCGATATCGACAATCATTGAGGCGGTGGGCTCGGCGATTGGCAGCTTAGCTCCGATTCCCGCCGCCATCGGCTCATCGACCAGATAGACTTTGCGCGCTCCTGCACGTTCGGCGGTACCTATAACCGCCTGCCGTTCGACGTCGGTTATACCGCCCGGAACGGCAATTACCACTCGAGGTCTGACAAGCCCGCTCCTGCCGTGCGCCTTCCTGATGAAATAGGTCAGCATCGCCTCGGTAACTTCGAAGTCACTGATTACGCCGTCTTTGAGAGGCCGAATTGCACTGATCGAGCCGGGCGTTTTGCCCAACATATCGCGTGCAACCAGCCCGACGGCTTCACCGTTGTTCAGAACGGTATTGGTCCCTTTGCGAACAGCAACCACCGATGGTTCATTCAGGACAATACCTTTGTCCCGGACACATACCAGGGTACTGCATGTACCCAGGTCGATACCCATATCCATACTGAACATGCCTAATATTGAGTCCGTTAGCATTTCGATTCGTCCTTAAATTCTTCCTTAAATTTTTTTAATCGCTGTGCGTCATCACCTTATTTTGAATTCACACCTCGATTGGCATTATCTCCGATGAGAAATCCTTATCACAATATTTCGTTGCTCCCGAAAGCCGCAGCAACGGGCATCCTGCCAGGATGCTAAATCAATCTGTAGGTCGGCTTTACAAAAAAAGCACTTTAAGCGGATTTGTCTTTATGTGGATACCTTCTTATGCAGTTCGTATTGTGACGTTTGTATCGAAGAAACCGAATTTAACAACTCTAAAACCGCTCGGCACGCCCAGGCCAATAACCATAACTGTTTTATTGGCAATAATTTATGGCAGTTTGTT
>CAZWME010000901.1:0-2193 GCA_964634515.1 uncultured Pirellulales bacterium
TAACTAAGTATTCTACAAAAGAAGCATCGCCGAGTTTTCCGACGGCTTGCAATACTGCTTTTCTGACCTCTGGATTCGTGCTCTTGGCCGCCGCTGTTATCGCAGGCATCGCCGCGGCATCGCCCCGGTCTGCGAGAGCACCTATCAGAAGCACCTGTTCATCAGGTGATGTCTTTGACAATTCACCTGCAATCTGTTCGGTAACGCCGCTGCCTTCCATCGTCCGAACACAGCTTCTGGCCGTGGTTCGTACCATACGGTCTTCATCACGCAGAGCAGAAATAATCAATGGTACTATATCCTGCCCGCCAATGTCTGCCAGCCCCTTAATGGCCGCACTTCGGATAATAGGTGTTTCATTTTTGCCGGCTAGTTCCTTGTAGATTAAAGTCGCTTGTTTTGTTTCGCCTTCATACATCAGGTCTTCGGCGCATCTAAGGTAAGCATCTGTGGCCGCGAATCTAAGTTTCGAATCACCCTTGGCTCTGGTTTCTACCAGCAATTTTATCGCCTCTGCACCACCGATTTTTCCCAGCGCCGCAACCGAAGCTTCATTTACTTCCCTTTCCGTTCCTGATATAAGTTTGCCGATTGCTTCTACGCTTGTTTTGTCACCCCTCTCGCCCAATAGATTTATAATGCGAATCTGCACTTTTGGCGAAACCTTGTTCAGCGCTTCGCGCAGTGCCTTGCCCGCCTCTTCGCTCGGATTCTGCCCGATTGCATAGCAGGCTATGTCAGCGGTCTCCTCGTCCATCAGCAGATTGGCGATTGCAGGAACAGAATCGGCCGTCCCGATAAACCAAAGCTGCCTGCAGATGAACGACTTACTTTCTAATGTGGCTTCACCGAGTAATCCAGCTAATTGAAGCTCGATGTATTTACGCTGCTCTGGCTGATTTTGTGATTCCCTGATGAGTTTTTCCACAGCAATAAGCGGCTCTCTGCTCATCCCGCGTTCGTAGTTGACAATCGCTGCTAATTTCTCATCAATCTCCGGTTTATTGAATGCTGCATCGGCATTATTAATTAGAGCGAAATTCAAGATCAGCCATACCAGCAGCAGGGCGGCAAGTTCCTTTGCGGAAATTCTCATGGTCTGGTCCTTTTGCTATCGGTTGGATTTGCTTGTGTTCTCGAAATAAACAGGACCGCCCCATTTACCTGTTACTACTATATCGAGGTCTCCGTCGCCATCCATATCAACCACGGGAATATTCAGGCTTGAGCCGATACCCTCACCATAGGAAATAGTGTGCTTGACCCATTCGACAGCAGCGCCGCGCTTCAATTCATACCAGTAAACGCACAACGGAGAACGGGCGTCCGGGTCGTTACCGTTATGAGCAAAAAATCTTTTTCCCGTAACAAAGTCGAGGTCACCGTCCTCATCAAGGTCGGCTAATGTTATACTGTGGGCCTGAGACCACGACTTATCAATCACATGTCTTTGCCATGTTGTTTTCGATGCTTTTCTTACCTGCTTATACCAGAAGATTCCATGTTTATGAGCCGAGCTGGTTATGATATCGTTGAGCCCGTCATCATCAACATCATAAACGTGTATCTGGGGTGTGTGGTCGGTCTTCCCTTCATCAATGCTGCCGAGTGCCAGGGGGTGTTCTTTCCATTGTCCTCTGCGCGGATCAGCGGGAGCTTCATACCAGGCGCTGGGTCTCAGAATATCGGGCCGGCCGTCTCTGTTAACGTCTCCGACACCACCGCCAAACGGCTTACTGTCTTGGCTGACTTGTTGTTTAATCAATCCACGCTTACCATCGTCCTTAATGCCAATCTCGTACCACTTGGTATCTGAGGTGTCGGGCAGTATCTCGAGCTTTTTTCCATCGCCGTCAATGTCCCATAGCTCCCCGCATTCGTAGTTGCCGTTCTTTTCGGCGACAGTCATAGGCCAATGGCCGCCCGCTACTCCGGTATTACGGTACCATTCAGCCTGCTTGCTGAACCAGCCGCATGTTACAACATCCATCAAGCCGTCACCATCGACATCCAGCGGAACATTCATAAAATCGTCCCAGTACCCAATGCCTTTTTCGTCAACCGTATGCGTATTGCCTTGCGCATCGACCTTGCCTTTCGGATCTCGAAACTGGTGGGCCTTCCAGTATGGTGCCTCATACCAGTAGGGCCCTGCCAAAATGTCCAGCTTTCCATCATTGTTAAAATCACCCA
>CAZWME010000901.1:2203-2475 GCA_964634515.1 uncultured Pirellulales bacterium
CCCACACCGCAGGCCTCACTGCGGAAATGCCCGACACGATGTGCGACAAACCTGGGCTGTTGTGACGTTTGTAATTTGGCGGAACATCCTGCTGACACTAATAAAGCCATAAAAAGAGCGATAACAATAAGTTTGCAGAGATAAATATATTTGCGAATGCTCATTTCCTGTCCTTTCTTTTTTATGTTTGTTCGGTGCTGCCGTTGTTATCGAGAAGAGTCTCTAACAAACTTGCTGAACAATTTATGAGTTAGGAGCTGCTGCTTTAGACT
>CAZWME010000902.1:0-2471 GCA_964634515.1 uncultured Pirellulales bacterium
GGCAAGTCCAATAATTTTCTGCTGTTTGAAATACATGTCAGGGATATGGCGGCGGGAGAATGGCGAAATGGCGGCGGACAACCCACGGAAGGCGGCGGATGAGCCGCGGAGGGCGGCGGAGGGCCCGCGGAGGGCAACGGATGAACCGCGGAAGGCAACGTATGACCCCGCAGAGGGCAGCGGAGGAGCAGCGGAGGGCAGCGGATGAGCCGCGGAGGGCAGCGGATGACCGGCGGAAGGCAGTGAATGACTGGCGGAGCGTCAAAAACAATATTTTTAGCGAAAAAAAGCGGATATCCGTATTCGCTTACTATGGCAGGATTCCCCCGGTACCTAATTCCGGAACTCTCGTCAAATTATCGGAGTCAATCCGGAGGTATGCGTTGAGGTATTGTTTCACATTTATTCCGGATATTGTAATGTTCTATCGCCCGCCGGATAAGCTTCTCGAAGTTTCCCCCGGATTTCCAGGGCTTGGGAATTAATATGTAAATCTCGCCCTGATCGATTGCGTTCTGAAGAGCAGAATCCCGTTTATATCCCGATAGTACCATCCTGACGATGTGTGGATACTCTATTTTGATGATATTAATAAACTCGAGCCCTGACATTTCAGGCATGCGCAGATCAGTTATGATTACATGCACTTCCTGCCGCTTTAGGATTTTACGTGCTTCTTTGCAACTGGTGGTGAAAAGCTTATTGTACGGCTCATCTACGAGGCCCCTTTCCAGGGAGCGCAGTATTGCTTCATCATCGTCCACAAATAAAACGGTCCTATTTTCCAGCATTTTATTTCTACTCTAATTCTTCTGCTTAACTGTTTCGCATTCATTCCGGAGGTTGTAATGGTCTATAGCATTCAGGATGATCTTTTTTAAATCTTTCTCGAGTTTCCAGGGCTTAGGGACAAACTCGAAAATCTCCCCCTGACCAAATTCCTTCAGGAGAACAGGCATATCAGTATATCCCGAGAGTACTATCTTGACAATATGCGGATACGTTTCTCTGACAACTCTAAGAAGCTCGATTCCGTCCATACCAGGCATACGCATATCGGTCACGATTACATGCACTTGTTCTTTCTTTAGAATTTCAATTGCTTCCTGTGCGCTGTTGGCAAATATTTTAATGTATAACTCATCCAAGAGGCCTCTTTCTAAAGAACGCAGAATCGTTTCATCATCATCCACAAATAATACAGTTCTTATTTTCATTTTTTTTCACCATCCGTTCTTTTTCCGTCTCTTTCCTGCAAATTGGCAGTTTTATTGTGAATTTCGCTCCCTTATCGACAGAATTATCGACAAGCAGTACACCTTTATGCTTGTTTGCTATAATATCGTATGAGATGCTCAATCCCAGCCCCGTGCCCTTGCCAACCGGTTTTGTTGTAAAGAAAGGATCAAATATCTTAGCTAACTTGTCAGGCTCGATGCCCGGACCGTCATCGGAGATTTCACAAACTACATCCTCATCCGTTGCATATGTCCTGATTGCGATTTTTCCTTTGTCGCTTCTTTCCTGAGATTTTATTGCCTGAACGGCATTCATGAGCATATTGAGAAGCACCTGGTTTATCTGGCCGGTACTGCAGCATATTTCAGGTACTTCGGAAAGCTCCATTTCGACATCAGCATCATATTTAATTTCATTCTGCGCCACAACGAGAGTAACCCTAACACCTTCGTTGATATTATACAGTTCGAAGTTTTCCGACCGGTCTATTCTGGAGAAGTTTCTAAGGTTCTGGACGATACTTGTGACCCGGTCAATCCCTTCTCTCGAATCATTAAACAATACCGAGAGGTCTTCGAGAATAAAGTCGATTTTCATCTCATTGCGGGCCTTGCTTATGACGTCTGCTTTGTCCAACAGTACCGCTTTATCTGAGGTTTCAATTTTATCGAGGAGTTCGCCGTACATTTGAAACAATTCCCTGATTTTCCTCATATAATTTTCCAAAGTCTCGAAATTACTGGCGACAAAGCCCACGGGAGTATTCATCTCGTGGGCAACACCGGCAGCAAGTTGCCCAATGGAAGCCAGTTTCTCGTTTTGAACAAGTTGAGACTGCATTTCTTTCATGTCCCGATTAGCCTTTTCGAGGTCTTCAAAAGCACGTCTCACACTTTCCTCAGCTTTTTTGCGCTCTGTTACTTCGCGGTTGAGATTATCTATCGAAGTTGTTGTCTTCTGTAAATCGTCAAGCATATTTTTGAAAGCGGCAGCAAGCTGGCCAACTTCATCATTGGATTTAACCCCAATTTGTGTGTTTAAATTACCCTTGCCTATTTCAACAGAAGCGGCTTTCAGCTCGAACAGTGGTACATAGATGGAACGAGAGATAAGTAATCCCGCGCCTACAGCTAAAATTACAGCTACCACACCAAATATGTAGATTAACTGCGTACTGGTTTTGATTAAATTTCGTGCCCGTTCTGTCGCCAAATCCACCGCCCGTGTAGAAT
>CAZWME010000903.1:0-2457 GCA_964634515.1 uncultured Pirellulales bacterium
AAATCACTTCCTTGATTTCGAGATACCCCTCTACCAAGCATACGAAGTTTACGCAAACGCAGTTTGCCAGCATACAAATTTTAAGCAAACGAAGTTTAAGCAAATAAAGTTTGCCAGAGCGGGTCTTTATTTATATGAAAATTGACTGCATGAAAGGAAATTCATTCTTGATTTTAAAACCCTCAAAGCCAGATCCCCGTAGCATTGATCTTACTTCAGCCGGCGTATACGCAGCTCGGATCGATTTGAAGAACCCATTGTGGCTTGGGGCCCAATAGAGCCACCAAATCCTTCTCAAATCATACAGGTATAGAACGCCATCATTTGCAACTGCACAATTCAGATTGGATATTGTTTTTGCAGCATCAACCCAATGGTGAAGTGCATATGTGCAGTAGACTAAATTGAATTCGCCTAATGAATCGATCAGCCCTTCATCCTCTGCATCGCCAATAACGAATTTAATTCTACCCTCGAGACCATTTTTAGCAACATATTCTCCCCCAACAGTTGCCATATCCGGAGATATTTCAACTGCGGTTATCTCAACTTCAGGATGAGCACGGGCAATTTCTACAGCAAGAACCCCTGGTCCCGCACCGATTTCAAGATAACGACCTTCGACATCCAGAGATTGAAGGTTGTCCAGAAATGCCCTGTAACTCAGCATAGATTTCTGGGCACTTTCGGCATACATCTTGGCATTATCAATTCCAGAAAATGCTTCCTCTTGATTTGATTCAACTTTTCGCTCGAACATAAATCATACCTTTATTGTATAAAACGCTGGTCTGATTTTTTACCTTTCACATTCCCCTTGGCCTGCTCCAACCAACCTGTACTCGCTCCCGGACGATCATCGAACTCGGGCACGTAGGGTTTCAGGTCGATCAGAGGAGCGCCATCCAGGACATCCAGGTCCTCGACATGCAGGATATTGCCCACTACCTTCTTTAGCCTCACCACAGATAGACCGATAGGATTGGGCCGCGTCGGCGCTCGTGTGGCAAAGATACCGCGCGGCTCCGAATCCATGAAAGGTATCACCGTGAGCGCATGATCCCGGACTGCATGGAGATGGTAAAGCAAGATGATGTGGGAGAATCCATCCAGGTCCTTGAGTCCCTGGTCAAAGGGGGGGAAGACCTCGACAGTGCCGGGTCCGCTTGCATCGCTGGTGGGCTGGATCGGCATGGCTTCCAATTCGCTGAAGGAGCTGTGAATTATTCCTATTGGTTTGTAGACTATCTCCATTGTTGACACATCCTCATTTTCCGCCGGCGCCTTATCAAAGGTTTGCTGATACCTTATAGTGCCGCGAGGTTTTCCAATATACCTTTTTACAGCTCTTTTACCATAAATACATCAAAGGGCACATCGTATTCAGATTTGATATCGTAGTTAACGGCGGGAGAAAAACCAAGACTCGCCCCGCTCTTCGCGGATTATGGCGCGAACCGCTGGTGTGATCCGCTTTCGGTTGCCGGCTAGCTTGCGGAGTCGGCCAATGTATGACTCCTCGTAATTGATAGTTATAGCCATTAATTCTTTACTTGCCTGGATTTAGGCATCTTTTCTGTCATCTTCTCCAATCCATAGCTTGGGGCGCCCAGTATCGCTTAAGATTGAACTCCAGAGCTATAACTTTCAAATCCCTTCAAAAAAGTTGTCTTGATTACCGTATACCAGGCAGCCTAACTCAAGCAGATAACAATGTGTTGAGTTTCTGCAAAGACTCTGTTACGGTCAGTGCAGGTAAAGAGCATATCAACTCAGCTTCGTGCGCCCTCCAATCTAAATTCTTCACTTGGTCCGCCAATACCACCCCATCTACATCTAAACCCTCAGGGATCAGGACTTCAAACGGATAACCTTTGATCTGTCTAGAAATTAGACACAGAATAGCCAGTCCGACCCTACCATTGTAGGCAGCCGGTGACAAAATTAAAGCTGGACGTCGTCCAGCTTGTTCATGTCCTGCCTGGGGATTCAAAGTAATCCAAACTGCGTCTCCACGTTCAGGAATAAAAACCATTGTATTACCATACCTCATTGCCCATGACTGGTCCAGAGTCCACTTCATGATGCAGGTTATCCTCGGTCACCTTCTCTAAAAGTTGGTCAAGGCTCAACGCCGCCTCATGTATTGGTAGAAGCACAAGCTTTCCGTCTAACATCGACACTTCAACTGGAGAATCTTGTTCTAAGCCAATTTCATTGGCAAATGGTTTAGGGATACGGACCGCTAAACTGTTGCCCCATTTTTGCACCCGAGTGCGCATACTAACACCTCCAAAATGTATCTACAATGATGATACATCATTATCGAGTTTATTACAAGGGATAAAAGGATAATGCTGTACGAGTCACCTCCCAACCTCCCGCAGGTTACATAGCTCTGATTTGTAAAAGTCCTTCACATCACAAAGAAGATCGCATCGCAAAAACAATTCACAA
>CAZWME010000904.1:0-2456 GCA_964634515.1 uncultured Pirellulales bacterium
CGTGGGCACAACAATTTCACCTAATTCCGACCCGGCCGTATCTGTGGCAGTTTGTAAGTTACGCCTTTTTGCACGGCGGTTTTATGCACATTATAGGCAATATGTTCTTTTTGTATCTCTTTGGAAATAATGTCAACGAAAAGCTCGGCAATATTGGCTATCTATGCTTCTATTTGGCCGGCGCAGTATTCAGCGGTATACGTCATACATTGGTTAGCGGAGGTGCTGTCATTGGTGCCAGTGGTGCAGTTGCCGCGGTAACCGGCGCTTATCTGGTCTTATTCCCCCAAACTTTAATAACCGTCTTATATTGGTTCTTCTTCATCGGAATGATAGAGGTTCCGGCGTTATATTTTATCCTCCTTAAAATGATTATTATCGATAATGTAATCGCCCGCTACACACCTCAGGTCGCCTATGACGCTCATTTGGCAGGATATGCCTTCGGCATCACAACCATGTTGGGTATGCTCGCCGTCGGTCTAATCAGCACCAACAATTTCGACCTTTTTGCAATGCTGAGGCAATGGAACAGGCGCCGTCGATTTCGTGATGTGGTATCGAGCGGCTACGACCCCTATACGGGCCGGAAAGAAAACAAACGAATAAAGGTCAAAGAGGTCAAAAGCCCCGCCGAACAACAAAAAGATGAAAAATCAAAAGAGCTTCGGAACGAAATCAGCAAGAGGATGACCGAACGCAATTTACCGGCTGCAACCGGACTTTATCTGGAACTTATGAGCCACGACAGCCGGCAGATTCTGCCGAAACAGCATCTGCTGGATATTGCAAACCAGCTCGCAGGCGATAATAAACCTGCCGAATCCGCTCAGGCCTACGAGCAGTTTCTCACCCATTATAACAATTATGAATACGCCGAGCAGGTACAACTGATGCTGGGAATATTATACTGCCGCTACCTTAATCAACCGCAACTGGCAATAAAGAACCTCGAAGCCGCCGCAAAAAAGCTAACCGACCCCGGCCAGCTAAAAATGTGCAACGATGAACTTGCCAGACTAAAGTAAAGACAACCATCTATTCCCAAAAACAGGAGTACCATGATGAAACGACATAACTTCTGCCTATTGACATTGATTCTTATGACCGTCTTCGCACTGAACGACAACACACAAGCTCAGCAAACAAACAGCCCGTCGTCGGCAAGGCAGCTCCGCGTCGCCGTGGCCCAAATCCCCGTGGTCACCGACATCGGGGCCAACATCGAAACAATCGCCAGGGCAATCGACCGGGCCGCCGCCGAAAAGGCCGATATCCTGCTCACTCCGGAAGGCTCATTGAGCGGCTACACTCAAAAGTTCGACCAGGCCCGGGTCGAGGCAGGCCTGAAGAAACTTCTCGCTAAAGCTAAGGCCGTTGATCTGGCCCTGGCCCTCGGAACCTGCTTCGTCGAACCGGACGATGGGCAATGCTACAACCAGGTTCGATTCT
Organism: uncultured Pirellulales bacterium; assembly: GCA_964634515.1. Taxonomy (GTDB): domain Bacteria; phylum Planctomycetota; class Phycisphaerae; order Sedimentisphaerales; family Anaerobacaceae; genus NIOZ-UU13. The sequence goes on from CAZWME010000904.1 coordinate 1,453, forward strand.
ACGATGCCGACGGAAAGTTCCTCGGATTCCATTCCAAGACTCTTCGTTGCGGCTCCATGACCAAACCCACCCGGGGTGAAATCAATCACTACGCTGCGCGCCCCCTGAGAACCTTCCAGCTCAAGGGCATTACCATCGGCGCCCTGATCTGCAACGACATGTGGGCCAACCCGGGATGTACCCCAATGCCCGATCCGCATCTCAGCCAGCAACTCGCCGGCAAAGGTGCGAAGATCATCTTCCATGCGGTTAACGGTGGACGAAACGGAAGTGAATGGTCCAGAAACGTTTACTGGCCCTTCCATGAAACAAACCTGAGGATTCGCGCGCAAACGGGCAAGCTTTGGATCGTCACTGCCGACAACTGCCATCCCACAGACATTCCATGCTCCGCCCCTTCCGGCGTAATAAAACCCAACGGAAACTGGGCCGTCAAAACACCCGACCGGGCTGAGCAAATGGTCGTCTATACTATCGATCTACAATAATCAATAATATTGTCATCCTCGCATGTCCTTAGCAGGATTCCAGCCCCAATAATCGTTTGAAAACGTTTACTCCCGGCGTATGCATGCCGTTATTGTTGTAGGGCTTTCTTCGCGAACCGCCCTTGGTATCTAATTCCCCAATGTAGGGGCAATCCCATGTGGTTGCCCGGATATGTTATATAATTCTTCATCCTGAGCGGAGTCGAAGGGCTCAAATCGAACTCAAAACTCAAAACTAAATCACTGGCCTCCTCAACTCAAAACTCAACACTAAATTTATCCCATAGGGAAACTAAATTACGCGGCCTGCACTGGCCTTTGTCGAAGTGTCGAAGGATCTAAAATTTAATAATTTCTTTCTTGAAAATCTAACTTCTGTAGTATATGTTGACCTTAGCGGTTGCACCCTGATTTTTGGAGCCAAGAGCGAAGATTCTCTGATGTGATTTCTGTTTTGTGATGCCGACGGGGACGGAGTGTAAAAACTCTACTATGTTCTATACCCATGTTCTCAAT
>CAZWME010000905.1:0-2453 GCA_964634515.1 uncultured Pirellulales bacterium
TTTCGGTGCTACGATTCATTTTGTTAGGCACTCTAAAAATAAATTGTGTAATAAACCTAAAATAGAACAGAAGAAAATTAAGAACTTTTTCGAAAGGAGTAATTACGAAATGAAGATTAGACCATTGGCAGATAAGGTGCTTGTTCAGCGTCTGGAAGCGGAAACCATGACAAGGGGCGGTATAGTCCTGCCGGACAGCGCCAAAGAGAAACCACAAAAAGGTAAAATCGTAAGCGTTGGTGACGGTAAAGTGCTCGAAGACGGGACAGTAAGAAAATTGCAGGTAAAAAAGGGTGATAATGTGCTTTTCACAAGCTACGCCGGTACGGATGTAAAGATAGACGGTAAAGAATATCTGATTATGAGTGAGTCGGATATTATGGCCGTGATAGAAAAGTAAGGGAAAGCAGATAAGGAAAGCACACAGAGAAAACTATAACCTAAAAAACAGGAGAAAAATATGGCAGCAAAAAAGATAGCATTTGGCACTGACGCACGCGCCGCGATTCAGAAGGGTGTGAGCAAGCTCGCAAAAGCGGTCAAGATCACACTTGGTCCGTGCGGCAGAAATGTAGTTTTGGAAAAATCGTTTGGTTCGCCGAGCGTTACCAAGGACGGCGTGACGGTGGCCAAAGAGATTGAACTGGAAGATGCCTATGAGAATATGGGAGCCCAGATGGTCAAGGAGGTTGCCTCGAAGACTTCGGACGTTGCCGGTGACGGTACGACGACGGCGACGATTCTGGCCGAGAGCATTTTCGATGAGGGTCTGAAAAATATTACAGCCGGCGCAAATCCGATGCAGGTAAAACGCGGTATCGAAAAAGGTGTTGAGGCAATCGTAAACGAATTAATGAATAAGAGCATCCCCATCGAGTCAACCAAGCAAATCGAACAGGTCGCGACATGTTCGGCGAACCAGGACGAGGAAATCGGCAAGAAGCTGGCAGAGGCGATGAACAAGGTCGGTAAAGATGGTGTCATCACCGTCGAAGAGGGCCAGTCGCTGGAGACGGTGGTTGAGCTGGTCGAGGGTATGCAGTTCGATAAGGGATATCTTAGCCCTCACTTTGTTAACAACCTGGAGGACATGACGGTCGTTCTTGAAAAGCCGTACATTCTGATTCACGAGAAGAAGATAAGCTCTATTAAGTCCCTTATTCCTCTGCTCGAGAAGGTTGCCAAGCAGGGCAAACCTTTGCTGCTCATTGCCGAAGACGTTGAGGGCGAGGCCCTTGCTACGCTGGTTGTCAATAAGCTTCGGGGCATTCTTCAGGTCGCAGCGGTGAAGGCTCCCGGTTTTGGTGACAGACGAAAGGCGTTGCTGAGTGATATTGCCACACTGACCGGTGGTGAGGCTATTTTCGAGGACCTTGGACTTCAGTTGGAGAACATCGAGCTGAAGCAGCTTGGCAGAGGCAAGCGCATTACCATCGATAAGGATTCGACGACCATTATCGAAGGCGGCGGCAGCATTGAGGCCATCAGGGGAAGAATCGAACAAATTAAGAACGAGATTGATGTTTCCACGAGTGATTATGATATCGAAAAACTTCAGGAAAGACTGGCAAAGCTGGCCGGCGGCGTGGCGATGATTAATGTCGGTGCTGCGACTGAGGCGGAGATGAAGGAAAAGAAGGCGCGTGTCGAGGACGCCCTTCACGCCTGTAGAGCTGCTGCTTTGGAAGGTATTCTTCCCGGAGGCGGTGTGGCGATGCTTAGAGCGCTTCCTGTACTTGATAAAGTCAAGGCGACCGGGGACGTGAAGATAGGTGTTGATATTGTTCGAAGAGCAGTGGTTGCGCCGATTAAGCAAATCGCTCAGAACGCAGGGCTGGACGGTTCGATTGTGGCCCAGAAAGTTATGGAGAGCAAGGACAGGAACTTTGGCTACGATGCACTGCGCAAGCAGTACGGTGATATGATTAAGTTCGGCGTGATTGTGCCGACGAAGGTCGAACGGGCCGCCCTGCAGAACGGGGCCTCGATTGCTTCGCTGCTTTTGACGACTGATGCGGTAGTAAGTGAGATTCCGGAAAAGAAGGAAGCTCCTCCGATGCCTCCAGGTGGCGGCGGCGGAATGTACTAAACATTTGCACGGTGAGACGCTGTGCCCCCTGCCATTTTATGATGAAGCAGGGGGCCGGCTCACCGTATTAAGGAACGCTGTATGAGTTTTCGTTTTTACTCAAATGTAATCTCACAAGCGTCCAGGAACTTTGCGGCAGGACTTTTTATCACGGGGCTGCTGCTAATAGGATTTGGATTTCTGATTTATATTCTGCGGGATTTGTTTGCGATACTTTTCTCTATAGTATTCTCCGTTGCCGGTCTTGGTTGTGGAATCACCGCTATTAAAATCTTTTTGGCACAGAGGAAATTAGATAAAATGAATTCCGACGACGGCACAACGGATTACAGGAGGAATGTCCAAATCCATAGTGAAGAATCCT
>CAZWME010000906.1:0-2445 GCA_964634515.1 uncultured Pirellulales bacterium
CCGAGGGTGCGGATTCGCTTGGGCCTTACCAGATCATTAAAGAGATGGTTCCCGGAAAATGGATCGTCGCCACCGATCCTGTGCTGCGCCGCCGGGTCTGGTTGCTGCGGCGAAATTCATTGGAACTTTCCCTTGCTCGACGAAATGTCGCCCGGTCCGGTCGTTTACGCTGGCTGCAGAAAGTGCAGACGGCCGAAGCCACCTGGGATGCCTTTGAGGCTACCGAAGGGGTGCCGTTTTCCAGTCTTATCGAAGGTGCCAAACGCGTGCCCTGGTCATCTCTGCGTCATTGGTTGCACGACCTGGCGTCGGAACTGTGGGACGCGACAGGGGATCAGACCCTTCCCGCCGAGTTGAGCCTCGATCATATCTGGATCACCGCGCAAGGGCACGCCGTCCTGCTCGACGAACCCTGGCCTTGTGTTCAAACACCCGCCGAACGCATTGAAGTTGGAGACCTCGCCGGCCAACAGCGTTTCCTGAACGCCATCGCCGCCTGCGCCGAATCAACCAGTATGCCCCTGCATGCCAGGGGAGTGCTGCAGAATCTTGCCGATGGGAAGTTCGAAAAACTCAGCTTCCTCACCGGTATCCTGCGTGGACTCCTGGACAAACCCGCTGAGGTTAGCAGGGGGATTCGAGCCGGGTCGATCTTCATGCTGCCTGGCTATGTTTGGATCGCAGTCTTTGTCGGACGCTATCATGATAAGCAGTGGAATGACTTTCTGGGCGGGATCGTCATCATTTCTCCTCTGGTAGTATTAGGGGCCATAGCCCTGATTCAACTCATGGGACTGGCGTTCCACAGTACCGTTAGTCACTCCATTTTTAGATTGGCGGTGATCAACGCCAAGGGACAGCGCGCCAACAGACTAACACTGCTGCGGCGCTGGGCGATTGTTTGGCTTCCACTGTTTGTTCCAATGTTGTTCGTGGCTCTGTTGTTGAAAACGGCCGAAGGTATCGCTTTTATCTCCGCGTTTGTATTGCTTGGCCTATGGATCAGCGCTGCGGTCTATGCCGTTATTGTCCCCAACCGCGGCCTGCACGACCGGTTGGCGGGCACTTGGATTGTGCGGCGTTAAATCACCGTTTATCGATGTCTTAGCCTTCGGCGCTAAAACCTTCATGAAACACCACGACGCCACGAGTATTGTCTTCCTCGAATGGCAACGCAAGAAAGTTCTCCTTGGGAACACCCTCAAGAATCAAGTCCGGGAGATTCCTGAAACCGAAGCGTTCGTAGTATTTGGGGTCGCCTACAAGTACGCAACCTTTTGCGCCGGACGCTTTCAGCAAACGCAGGCCTTCACGGATCAGAGCTTTTCCAATACCCTGTTTCTGGTAATCCGGCAATACAGAGACCGGGCCAAGACCATACCAATCGCAGCTATGGCCGGAAATAGTCACGGGGGAAAACGCTATATGGCCTACCACTCTTCCTTCAATCTCCGCAACCAGCGAAACAGCAAGAGCGTTGGCGGCTCGTAATGCATTGATAATAAACTGCTCTGTGTGATTGCCGTACGGGCAATTCCTGAAAGCTGCTATGGTGATTTCTGATATTGCTTCAATATCCGATTTCTTCTCATTCCTAATAATCATCTTTAGCTCCAATTTCCTCCACGGCTTTTTTGACGGCTAACAACGACAACCGCCGCATGGCCCAGTCAGGGCTGGTTGCGCCCGCTTTGCAAAACCGTATTTTACGACCTGACAGGCATCAGGTCAAAAAGAAAGATGTACATGAAACAGAGTAACACTGCTGCGGCGCTGGGCGAATAGGACCTTACGCAAGCCTTTTCCATGAATTATCGAAATGTGTGAATTTTTTCTGTAACCTCGCGGTGTGCTTCTTTCAGGAATAAGTGAATGAATCAGAGGCTAATTTGGAGATTGAATCATGAACGCTTCCGAAAAAAGACAAGACGCTATCAAAGGAAACAGGATTTACTGGTTAGATAATCTCAGAACGTTCATGATTTTTCTCGTGATTCTATTACATGCTGCACTTGTTTACGAAAAGAATGGCATCGGAGCCACCTGGTGGATTATTTCCGAACCTTCGAATAGCGATTTGCCTGGTATTCTATTTTTAGTCCTGAATATTTTTGTTATAGCTACCATCTTTTTTATTGCAGGATTTTTTACGCCTTTATCCCTGAAAAACAAGAAAGGGTGGGCATTTCTAAAATCTAAATTTAAACGACTTATGATTCCCTGGATTATCGCTGTGTTGACGTTAATTCCACTTTACAAAATTATATTTTTATACTCTCGAAATTTACCTCAGGAAAGTTGGACTACCTACTTTCACTGGAGCGCAATTTGGAGTCAAAATTGGCTGTGGTTTCTACCTGTTCTTTTTTTATTCAACATCCTGTATCTGCTTTTTTCAAAAGTAAAGATCAGGATCCCAAACATTTCACTAAAGGGCGCTGTTTT
>CAZWME010000907.1:0-2444 GCA_964634515.1 uncultured Pirellulales bacterium
GAGATTCCTGACGTTGACACTATTGTAAGCAAGGCCAACATCGTTGCTTATTATCAGGGAAAAGACGGCAAGGCAAAAGTTAAAATGACAGTCACCGACAAGCGAAACCAGGAACGTCGGCATGAATTCAACATCTTAAGAAAGGACACCGAAGACGGCGGGGACCAGAAATATTTTGTTTATTTCTTAAAACCCCCGGATGTTCGCAAAATGGTCTATATGGTTCACAAGCACGCCGACCCCGACAAAGATGATGACAGGTGGCTGTATCTGCCGGCTCTTGATTTGGACAAGAGAATTGCCGCCGGTGATAAACGCACCAGCTTTGTCGGTTCCGACTTTTTATACGAGGATGTTTCAGGAAGAAGCCTCAAGGAGGACACTCATGAGCTTATCAAAACCACCGATGAGTTGTTTGTCGTGAAGAATGTCCCTAAAAAGCCCGATACGGTGGAGTTCAGTTATTACAATGTCTCGATAAGCCGTAAAACTTACGTGCCGATGAAAATGGAGTTTTACGACAAGGACAATAAGCTTTATCGTGTTATAGAGTCAAAAAAAGTTGAAATGGTTCAGAAATTTCCGACCGTAATCAAGTCGGTCGTTTCTGACCTTAAGACGGGCAGCAAAACTGAAATGGAATTCAGTAATGTCAAATACAATATAAATCTAAAGGATGTATTTCAGGAAAGGTATTTACGCAGACCGCCACGGGAGGCAATAAGATGAATCGATCTTGCTCGATAACTCAAGTTCTTGCAATTTTGATTGTTTTTTCTTTGCCCGTTTTAGCTGCTGATACTGCTGATACTGATGAAAATGCTGGCGGCTCAATCTTTTCTGATTTACCTATAGAGATACACGGTTTTTACGAAACCAGATCGGGAACTCGACTCCGAAAGGATAAATACCAAAAAGATATGTCGATTATGGAAGATCGGCTCCAGCTCGATTTGTCATCATACCCCGAATGGGGTGACCTGAAAGTAAAAGGCGATGTAATTGCAGACTGGGTTACTGAGAGGGGCGACTTTGACCTGCGTGAAGCGAACATATTCCTCAGGCCGAATGACTTTTTAGACCTGAAAGTCGGAAGGCAGGTTTTAACCTGGGGGACGGGGGATTTACTCTTTATTAACGACCTGTTCCCGAAGGATTGGCAGTCTTTCTTTATAGGTCGGGACAATGAGTATTTGAAAGCGCCCTCGGATGCCCTCAAAGCAAGCCTCTTTGCCGACTGGGCCAATCTTGATGTTGTTTATACGCCTCGATTTGACCACGATCGTCATATAGATGGTACGCGGCTTTCTTACTGGAACTTAAACCTCGCACGCCTGGCGGGCGAAGATGCTGTAATTCATACTGACAAACCCAATCGCTGGTTCAGAGATTCCGAATTGGCGGCCAGGTTGTATAAGAACATTAATAATTATGAATTCGCTATATATGCTTATCGCGGCTACTGGAAAAGTCCCGGCGGGCAAAACGCCTCGATGAGCCAGGCAATCTTCCCAGACTTAAATGTCTATGGCGCAAGTGTCCGTGGGGCGATTGGTAAAGGAATAGGAAATATTGAAGTCGGCTATTACGAATCAGCAGATGACATGAGCGGAAAAAACGCTCTGATTGATAATTCTCAAATGCGGTATCTCGTCGGTTATACTCAGGAAATCGCAAGAGACTTTACAGCGGGCGTTCAATATTATCTTGAACAGATGCAGGATTTCAGCCAGTACAAAAATAGTTGGATATCAGGGCCCGCCAGGGACAAAGACAGGCATTTGACAACACTGAGACTTACAAAGCTTTTGATGAATCAGAATCTGAGATGTTCGCTTTTTACCTACTTTTCACCATCCGACAAGGATGTTCATATGCGCCCGAACGTCAATTACAAGCTCAATGACAACACGACCCTGGAGATTGGCGGCAATATCTTCTTCGGTGATTACTCGAATACTTTCTTCGGGCAGCTACAGAATAATACTAATATCTATGCTGGTATGCGTTATAGTTTCTAACCGGCATCTGTTTCCGGAGCGTTCTCCTGTTGTTCGGGGACCACTACAACGTTAACGGTTGCAGTAACGTTATCTGCGAACTTAAGTGTTACTGCATGCGTGCCGACCTGTTTTATATGTTCCGGCAGTTGGATAATCTCGTCGGCGACCGCGAATCCCTGAGCACGCAGGTTGGTCGCTATCTGACGTTCCGTGACCGAGCCGAATAAATGACCCTGCTCGTTGGCTTTGGCGGCCACAACGGCCTCGGCGCCTTCTACTGCTTCGGCGGCTTTTTCGAGTCGTTTGCTGTCATTTATACGCTGTTCTGCACGCTTGGCCTTTTCTTCTGCTATTGATATAATGCTGGCCTGGGTGGCAGTCTTTTCCAGACCCAGCGGCAGCAAATAATTTATTGCGTATCCGACGCTGACTTAAACAAAA
>CAZWME010000908.1:0-2443 GCA_964634515.1 uncultured Pirellulales bacterium
GAACAGTCAGCCAGGCGCGTGGATATGTATCATCTGTGCAGAACTGCCTTGTCTGATCCCGTGAATCGCTGTATTCCATATTGGTTTTGATCGTGATGGAGTTATTTCCGATAATGAGAAACCTCAATGGGATGCGGACTTCTTCAACAGCATTGTCCGCAGTTTTCGAGGATAGTTCGATACTGGTAACCGGGATGCTGTTTACCACGACATTCAATGTTGAGCGATCAGCGTTGAGCAATTCCGAATGAGAAAAATGGAGTGCTAACCAGGCTTCGCTGTCAATATCCCAAAGAGCGGAAAGTGGAACATTAAATTGAATCGTTTGTTCGCGTGTTCCATATGCTGTTGTGTCATCAAAGCCTAAATCTTCCATTGATATGGTCAGCTCAGTTAATGCCGCCTGGTTTCGAGCTTCTGGCACTGATCTAACAATAACCCATTGCCCGTCCGATCCCTCAAACAACTCATCCATTGCAGCAGCCCTGGCGGATTTTTCTATAGCTGTTGTATTATTACCAGTCAGACTCAAGACATAGGCTGTTGGATCGAATGGGGATTGTTGAAAAGAAATCACCCCATCCTCTTGTGAGAGGGGAGGTCTTTCAATGCCGTTATCCGTGTACTTTTCCAGGGCAGCGGTTATCATTGCACCTAGGGCGGGTTCAAATCCGGTGATTTGGTCAAAAGTTGCCAGGATGATAAGATTACCAAGCGGTTTGTTTTGGGCGGCTTCTGCTAACGTCATCACGTTTAAATCGATATTTCGCCAATCAGCGAGTTGACCCAGTTTCGTTGTTATAACCGCTAAGGCATTCAATGTCGGAAGGTCGGGCTCTTCTGAAATGATCATTGTGATTTCATTTGGTGAGATAAGGCTCGAATCAATCAGGATTTCCGGAGCCGAACTCAACCTGGGTTCTTCAACAACCTTTTGGTATGACAATTGAAGTGATGTGTTCTTATGGACAACTGCCCACACTGCAGGATTATCAAAATCAATACAGAAATCCTCAGAAATCCCCATGAAGAACTTAATATTAAGAGTATTATAACCAGGTTGTAAAGCTTCCGGAGATAAAGTTAATTGCAATGTCCCGTTTTGAGCATTTTCTTCTGTGAGCAGTATGCTGCCTACGCGTTGGCTGTTCCAGTCAATACTCATACTCGACACGGGATTCAAGGCACTGGAATGACTGAAATGAATGGTTAATATCGAGTCCGATTCAAATTCCCAATTGGATGGGAGAGCAATATTATATGCTCGATCAACTAATACTCCCAGAAATTCCTGGTCTGTAGTGAAATTAAAGTCTTCAAGTGTATACGTTGCGTTTAATGCCTGCTGGTTTTCCGTGGTGAGGGCATGAATCGCGTGAGTGGGTAAGAAAGCAAAAAGGAGTAGAAATAGAAATAAGACGTTTATTGAACGGAGGTTGAATTTGAACTTCTTGTTGTTAATCAACATGATTTTTATCTTTCTTTTAGGTAACCGCAATCAATTAGCTAAAACTGTTAGTCATTCCTAGCAATTTCTACGCCAGTTTACACATTTATTTTCTAATATATCATTATTGAGTCAGTTTGATAACGAAGTATTAAGATTGATGTACTTATTATAAGAGTATTTTATCTCAAAATAGACTTTCAAAGGATTACGCAACCTTTTTTCTGTAAATTCGAGTCAGAAATACCCATTGTTCTTTAACAATTCAATGACTTGCCAGCACAGTACCGTTTTCCGATCTGCCATTCTTCACTGATTTCCATCAAGAGTGCAGAGACCAACCTGAGGCATGAAGCCTCGTTCGGAAACACACCTACGACTCTCGTGCGCCTGCGGATCTCTTTGTTGATCCTCTCCAGACTATTAGTTGTCCGAATGGAGCGTCGGTGCTCAAGAGGGAAATCAAAGACCGTGAACCCTTCTGCCAGGTTGTCCTCAAGCCAGGCCGACAAACGCGGGGCAGAAACAGCATACTTCTGGATAGCGGCTTGCAGAAGTTCTTCTGCAGTCTTCCGGTCCGGCGCATTGAACATGGATCGAATATCTGCCGCCACTTCCATCCGCATGGATTGTCTGGGTAGATAGGCTCCAGCGTTTTGCTGCAGGTGGAACTGGCACCTCTGCCATGGAACACTACCAAACACCGCTCTCCTGGCTGCGCCAAGCCCAACGTGATCGTCACTGATGATGAGCTTCATTCCGTTCAGACCACGGTCTTTTAGGCTCTTCAGGAAAGTTTTCCAGTGGGTTTCATGCTCACTAAGCGACACAGAAACCCCTAAAACCTGCCTTTCACCCTCTGGTGTGATCCCTGAGGCCACTAAAACCGCTGCATCTCGCACTTGTCCGGCCTCACGAACCTTTTCATACCGTGCGTCTATGTAGAGATAGGTGATTTCTCCAAGTGCTCGTTCTCGCCATTCCTGAAGGACTTCA
>CAZWME010000909.1:0-2440 GCA_964634515.1 uncultured Pirellulales bacterium
TGCGCGCCAGTCGGATCTTTCCATATCACTTCTGATTTCCGGCAGCAGCAGCGGCATGATGGGTGGCGGTATGGGCGGTATGGGCGGTGGTATAGGCGGCGGCGTAATGATGGGTGGCGGTATGGGCATGGGTGCCATGTACAGCGAAGATTACAGTGGGACAGGCTCTGCCTCAACGACGGTCCTGACAATACGGGCAAAGAAGCTGCATGTGGATGCCTTCGCCAGTGGAGATCTTGATTTTGAACGATTCCAAAAAAAGGTGGAAATTTTCACTTATTAATTATCTCCAAATGGAACTCAATTGAAATCGTTAATTGGGAATCAAAGATTATGAAAGACAGGATCATTTGCAAGCGAGTAAGTGTAGGGGTGATAGTATTGTTCACGTGGGGACTTGTCACAGGATTGCAAGCTGCTGCGGCAACTTCGCCGGATAGCGGCGCTGCTTCGGCTCCGACCAGAATTCTGCACTTTCCACAGGATCAGTTCATGGGGAGATTGTCCGTCGAGGACCCGAACCTTGGGAGTTCATACCTCGAATCAGGCCGCGATTTATCCCTGCCCCTGGGATTAGACCCGAAGAGGGTATGCCTAAGCAGTGGCTGGGATTTTACAGGCCTGGCACGGGGCGATGCGGTCGTACCCGCCGGGCGGAACATCCAGCTCATAGTAATGCTGCGACTCAGGCAGAAGGATTCAGCTAAGATAGCGGCGTTGCCGCCGGCCCAGTATAAGATGTTCGGCACCGACCGATGTCACGTTGACCCCGACGATCTTTCGGGATTGTCGCAATTGGGGCCACAGGATCTGTACATGCTCAAAGTCTCTTCATTAGTCAGAACTGCCGATGCAGACCTGCGTGTCCTCGAACCGATCTCTCATCTGACGGGTTTGCAGATACTCTGCCTGTACAAGACAGGCGTAACCAGCAAAGGTATGGAGTTTCTCAAGGATCTTCGTTCGCTCCGGGCTTTGGAACTCGATGGAGAAAGGATCGGCGTTAGTGGCCTTGCTGTCCTAAAGGAACTGCCTGCTCTGGAGTACCTGGGCCTCAGGGTGGATCTGACCGATGCAGGTCTCAAGCAGATAGCCCAAGTGTCCAATATACGCTGGCTGAGGATACAAACGGGAAGTATATTCGGTCCGGGTATGGCTGAACTGGCGAATTTGCCACATCTGGAACGTCTGTGTATCCATGGTACCAGCCCAATTTCCGACCGGCACATCAAATACCTCGAGGGCCTGACGCAGCTCAAGAGCCTGACCCTCTGGGGAATCGCCAATAACCTCACCGACGCCAGTCTTGCATCTATCGGCAAGCTCACGAATCTGGAAGAGCTTCACTTTATCCGTTCCGGCCAGAGATTAACGAGCAAGGGACTGGCACAACTCAAACAGCTCAAGCACCTACGCAAGCTTGACTTAGGATTAGCACGTATCAATGATGCCCAATATCTCTTGGTACTACCCCAACTGGAATTTGTTAAGCCCGTCAATTTGACGGTAGAAAATATGAAGGCCCTCGGCGGCCTTCGTAATCTCAAGTCTCTGGGATTCTTTTTGCCGTCTCTGCCTAATGGCTCTATTGATGATCCTGTGGCTGCATCGCAGTTGGGCACCCTAAACTCTTTAGAGGAACTCAATATTTGCGGATCTGCTGCGGGAAGATTCTTCTCTGATGAGGAAGTGGCCTGTCTCGAATCACTGAGTCATCTGAAGAAACTGCGTCTCGGCAGCAGGCATTTCACCGACCGAAGCCTGGTATCTATCAGCAAGCTGAAACAATTGGAGTCATTGGACTTTTCGGTTTTTGGCCGTACAGGCGTAGTAACCAAGAGCGGACTGAAACATTTGAGTGGTTTGACAAACCTCCATACCCTGGATGTCAAAGTGCACCCGGTTGTGACAGACCCGGGCGACGGAGTAACGCTGGACTTTTCGGCGCTGACGAAACTAAATACCCTGACTCTGGCCGGGCTTTCGCTGCAGGATGCCGACATGGCATCTTTGGAGGGCCTTCATCGTCTCGAATGGTTAGTACTTGAAGGTGCCTTCACAGAAGAGGGGCTGTGGCACCTGAGGAACCTGCCCACAGTGAAGCGTTTTTCTATCAGCGATATCACCTGCACCACCGGCGACCATCTGGCTAATCTTGGAACTCTGGCGAAATTCGGAGATATGAAACTCAGCGGGCGAATTACGGATGCCGCCCTGGGCCGTCTTACCGGCTTTCCTTCCTTATGGTCGCTCACCGTGGAGACCAATGAACCGATTTGGCCCGCAACCGTCGTCCGGCTTAAACAGGTCATGCCCACAATCACATATATTCACATCGACAAACCAATGCGGCCAATGCAACCGGCAAACCGACAACCCCGAGGACAGCGGGAACGTACTCGAATCAGCCAACCTCGTACTAATCAGCGCCGCCGCAGGT
>CAZWME010000910.1:0-2439 GCA_964634515.1 uncultured Pirellulales bacterium
TGCGCGCCTGCATGAATTGTTTGCAAATGATTCTGGATGCTTTCATTAAAAGGAAGTTCAAGCAGCCCTTTACTTGATCTTATTACACCAACTTTTTCTACAAATGGAATTGCAGTCACATCCATAAATCACCTTTTTTTCAAACATAACTTTCTATATATCGTTTCTGCATAACATCCCGAATTTCGTGCATTCCACTGAACTGCGCGTAACGATCAACTCTGCGGCGGCCCGTTGGGGGCGTCGGCAGAAGTGTCATGTTGGCGCTGTTTCTTTTCTATCTCACGATTGGATCTAAACAGTAAACCAATCAACATAATGGGGACATTCCATACTATCATTATGGCTCTGAATATTCGGCCTCCAATAGAAACATCGCGAGACCATATTTGACGCCAGGCCTGCCCCCAAACACTCGCTTGCCAGCGAATGCTTTCAAATGGAAGATAATGCGTAAATTTACCAGTTGCACTGCCGCAATTGGGGCAATAGTGGGCAAGAGGATCAACAGGCTTGAAGCACTTTATACAAACAGGTGTGCCATCGCCTTCTTCTTTGGGTATATCTTGTTCTTCCATAATCTGTAATTCCTTTTCAATTTCCCACGCCGTGTCATCCCGACCGAACTGGAGAAATCTTCTTAAAATAAATGTAATTGCGAAGGAGCAAAGCGACTGCGGCAATCTTCAATCAATAATCAATTGTCGGTTCATCACCAGAGCCGCGACAGTAATGGAGCGGTATAATCCTTCATTCCTCTAAAGCTCCGAATCCAGATTTTTACACTTTTAATTTTCTTCGATTTGTCATTACCAAACACAATCCATCGAAAAATGTACCCACTATGGGGCAGGTGTACACCTTTAATTCCCCAAATAGATAAATATCCCTAATATTCCCTATTTTTTTTTACTGTTAAATGGCCTTGAAAGTAGCCGCTCCGATTCAATGATTTGTTTTCTCGCTATCCGTACTACTCATGAACAACCTTTCGAGTCGTTTTAATTCATTCGACCTGCCATACGGAAACATATGACACAGTGTACAGCCAAGGTTATTCATCAGATCCGAAATTACGTGTGCCGAAACATTGGCGTATTGTTCGGTGGGTTTGGTGTTTAAAAGTGACAAATGACGGGTGATCCACGAGCTAAGTTTGAGCATGTAGTTTTCATTGAGATTCTTCAGCAGTTCTGTTTGTCCATTAGCAAGACGCTTTTCATCTATATTCATCGGCACCATCGAGTCGATTGCGGCTGATTCCCTTCTGTTCATTTCAATTCGATTGTTACCAAGTACCGCCACATCAGAAACTAAGCGACCGTACTTCTCGTGCCGTACAGATGATTCAGACACACCCTTTTTGTCAAAACGGGAAATGCGGGTCAGCGATTGAGGTACAAAATATGACACGTCACCCAGAATCAAGCTGCAATCGAATTCAAATGCTTTTGTCATTGGCAGTTTACGAGTAGAGGCCTTGCCTTTGAATGTATCGGGCGTGTTTAGCGTCCAGCCACTGAGCTTTTCCCAGTAGATCGCGAACACAAGCGGGATGTTTAAAGCGGTGGCATAATTTTGGCAAAGGTCAATTTGGGAGCCTTGAATCTTCAAAGTTTCTTTTTGACGCGGCACACATTTCACCTCCACAAGGAGTGGTTGATGAGTGAGTGCTGTGGTTTCCACAAGCATAAGAAAGTCGGGAACCTGAAAACTCTCCTTTGAACGAGAGGGAAACTGCTGTTGATCGAGACCATGAATCAGCAGCGACCAAGGCATTGCGGAAAAGATCCATTCAAACCAATCCTCGATTTTGAATCCCACAACAAAACGCCCAATTCGGTTCTGATCGTCTTCCGACAGTTGTGCTTTCAGCGCACTCTTAAAACCATCTGTCACGTCAAACTGGTTTTGAAGGTTGTGCAAAACGCGGAGTTTTTCGATTTCGGGCTTTTCGGACATAGCAATATTCTCAAGTCAAAATTTTAATAGGGTTGTTTACGTATTTATGTTATTTTATTCAGTTCTTTTACTTTTGTTTATTTACCGCTTCAGCCTGCTTTTTCTTCTTTGCACGACCTACTGCTCATGAACGAAGCCTAAAAAAATATTAAACATACCTAATTATTCCATCTGCTCATCTTCTTTAGAACTGTATGAGGATAATCGCTCCTTTAGCTTACGTCTAAATTCGGCTTCACTGCGCCAGGTGATGAAACGATATCCGGCAAGATCGAAATGAATATCGTCACCCTCTCTAATCGAAAAGATGATTTCCTTTCCTAAAGCATGGGCAAACCCTGCTTCATAATAACAGTTCGGACGTTCTCCGCTTAATTCTGCCATAATAATTTTGCTAACAGAAATACTTTTCAAAATCTGTTGGGTTATATTTCCGCTGTCTTGAATTTCATCTACTCTAAGTACTTTATATCCGAA
>CAZWME010000911.1:0-2438 GCA_964634515.1 uncultured Pirellulales bacterium
ATCCATTCCTGTATAGAGATGAGCTCCTCATTACTAAAATCTGTAAAATTTACCCTCTTGCATTGAGTGAATAAATATGCTATCAAAAACCCGTCTTTTTATATCGGATTATTATGGCTGTGACATCGGAAATTTTTGGCTGTTATTTCAAATTTTTCAGGCGATTATGAACTCGAAGAAAACAGGAATATTGGCAATACTGGGGGCCAGTATAATGTGGTCGCTGGAGCCAATTTTTGCGAAATTAGCTTATGCGGACTCTGATTTTCTTCAGACCTCGGCAATCAGGGCGATAGTTGTTGTTTTGACCGCCCTTTTATACGTTCTTATCACAGGGGCAAGGAAGCTTAGTATTAGTAAAAATCAGTTTTCGACGATTCTTTATATAGCAATAGCCGGGACGTTAGTCGGGGATTTATTGTACTTTTTTGCCCTAACGAAAATTTCTGTTCTTAATGCAGTCATGATAGGTCATATGCAGCCTGTATTTATTGTTTTGATTGGGTTCTTTTTCCTTAAAGAAGACAAGCTGACGAAATTTGATTACGCAGGCATAATTACCATGATAGTTGCGGGGGTGTTTGTTACGACGAAGACGTTAGAGAATTTATCCATGATAAAATTAGGCACGGTCGGAGATATTTACGTGCTGATGGCAACGGCGGCCTGGGCAACAACGGCAATAGTGACAAGGAAATACCTCAGAGGGCTTGATGCCGGGGTTGTTACCTTTTACAGGTATTTAATAGCCTCTGTGGTATTTGTTGTCTATTTTTTGGTTAAGTCTTCGCTTGTTGTCTCCAATATCTATCAAATCCTGGTCGGAATTATAGTCGGGGTCGGTACGATATTATATTATGAAAGCATGAAGCGGCTTAAAGCCGCTCAGGTTTCTGCTATGGAACTTTCGACGCCTTTTTTCGCGGCGTTGCTGGGTTTTTTGATTTTAAGAGAGGGCGTTACAGTAATGCAGATTTTAGGTATGGTGTTATTGTTTGTCGGAGTCTGCCTGTTATCGAGGAAAGAAGAGGCGTATTTTTAAGAAGGGCTGCGAGTGAGAAACTCGCAGCCCTTTGTATTTATTTTAATTAGCGGTTTCTGTGGTTTGGTCCCGGCCGCTTATGTTTGGTAGTTTTTCCCTTTGAGAGCTTGTGTTTTTTGTCCGATTTTTTGTCCGAAAAGTAATGGCTTTTCTTCTTGTTCTTCTTGCACGGCACGATGCTCACGCTGTCAGTTACTTTTATTTCTTCTCCGCCGGTAGAGGTGAACGTCAATTCAGCCTCTGTGCTGTCCTCGTTCAGGTCCACCAGGTTTCGTGTTCTGAAGTGAAACAGCATATCCATATCGCCATCGCAATCTACATCGCACAGCGAACTGCGTACCGGCTTAGCACCAGCGAATTCCACGGAGCCAGGATCAATGTCGCCGGCTTCGAAATCGCCTTCCGATAACAGTGCCACTGGTACGACTCCCCTGGAATTGAGATTGATGCTGTTTTTACTGCTGCCGGGCTTAATATCAATCTCAATCGTATCTCCACTGTTTTTAAGGTCCACCAGATAAATGGGAGTATCGCTCAAACAAAACAGTTCCATGAGTTCCATGGGATTACCATTTTTGTCAATCGCAAACAATATGCTGCCGCCCATATAAGTACTCGTGGGTGGAAGAGGCGTGAATTCAGTTACCCCATCAAGTGAGACAATCGTACCGTCGCATTGCCAGTCCACCGTAAAGTCAGTGCCATAGACTGTTACAATCGCATCTGTACAAACAACAAGCCAACCAATGCTGCCGGAATAGATATTCAAAATTCCGCCTTCAGCTACAAACACGTATGAAACAGAGGTATAAAGATTGACTGTCACATCAGAGTCTATGTTCAGGCCATCTATGTCGTCCGCATAGAAATTGTATGGGCTGCCTTCAAGATCACAATCGACGTATTCTTGAGCCCAGGCGGACGATGCGGCGAGTAGTAAAATCGCCAGAGCACCAATTGCCCACAATTTCAGTTGATTTGTCTTTCTCTTTTTCATAGCATTACCCCCCCAAAAATTAATGAGCTAAATGCCTTTTAGTACGAAAGAACAAACTCCCCCAAAGAAACAATTGTGACGTATTTTCTCCTACTAAAAGTATAAGGAGCAAATCCATTAGGTGCAAATATTGCCATGATAAATGTTCGAACGGGCCGGATTTGTTATTGGACCAAAGCAGGCGAATCAGCGGTCTTAAGATTGGGCCGGTCTGCCTTTATAATATTGGGTTTGATTGGGTTTGATTGGGTTTGATTGGGTTTGAATTGGCTTTATTTTTTGGGCTATAGACGCATTTTCTTCATAAGCCTTTGTAAATACTTATCTTGCATCAATTTTACCCTTTTCGACAAATTGGCTTAGGATTGGCTTTAATTGGCTTAAATTGGCTTTGAATTG
>CAZWME010000912.1:0-2438 GCA_964634515.1 uncultured Pirellulales bacterium
GGAGACACAGCATGGAATCTTCAGCGTCTTGTGTTGATATATCTTATGGAAGAAAAGCGAGACATCGCAGAAAAATATTTTACGATGCTACAAAAAACCATCTGGCATAAGGCATGGGCAAAACAATATCATACGTACCTCTCCGACTGTAATGATTTTTGGGCACATCCGCATTTTCGATATCTAAAAAGCACGATGCCGCAGTCCGATTTCCTTGTCTCACCCACCGAACCAGAGTTGTCTCTGGAGAAGCTATTAGAGAATACAAAGAATAAAATGGCATTTGAATATTTTATGGCATATTGCCTGTTGGAAGGACAGATTGGCAGTTTTATGGAGCACCTCCACCAATTGAATTATTTTGACTATCCTAAAATTCCGCGTCATTTTGAAGAAGCTATTCTTATATACAACCAACTAACAGGTGGTAAGGGTATTGCTTTGCCGGGAAAAGACATATCAGAAGAAACAATCAGGAAGTTCGATGATTTCAACAAAATCATGGCAAAACATAAAAGGAATAAAGAAGCAGCACGCGAAGAACTCAACAAATACAGAGATACTTACTGGTTTTACGGATTATACTATTACAAACCCAGGGGGTAATGATATGCACCGATTGAAGGTTTTCATTATTTTACTTTTTGTCTGCATTGCAGCGGTTATAGCGTGCTTCGGATGCACAAACAGAAAACCGAATCCTGAAGATTGTACATCTATCGATAGACAGCCGACCATATTTCCGGATTATACCGAAACAATCCTCCCTCCCAATATTGCACCTACCAACTTTATCATCAAAGAAAAGGGCAAGGCGTATTATGTTCAAATTTCATCTGAAAAAGGCAGGGATATTGAAATATTCAGCCAATCACCTAATATCAAAATTCCCATAAAACCCTGGAAAAAGTTGTTAAAGCAGAATCGTGAAAAGCCGCTGCTTATAACTGTTCTTGTCAAAAACGAGAAGGACAAATGGCGCCGCTACGTACCCATTAAGAACAAAATTGCAAAGGAAGAAATCAATACGCATTTGGTTTACCGGCTTATGAAACCGCTGTATCAATATTGGGATAAGCTGGGCATATATCAACGCGAGCTGAGCAGTTATGATGAACGTCCAATTGTATTGAACAGCACGATGGGAAAAAATTGCGTCAATTGCCATTCTTTTCATAATTACAATCCTGACAGAATGATATTTCATATGCGGGCCGGAGCAGTGGGCACCTCGATGATACTTGCATATGATAACGAAATCCACAAGGTGGATACATCAACATCATTTAATCATCCTACGTCATACAGGTCATGGCACCCTAACGGAAAAGTGATTGCGTTTGCATTTAATACTGTAAAGCAGATTTTTCATGCCCAGGGCAAAAACCTCGACGTTTACGACAGAGTATCCGACCTTCTCCTTTATAACGTTCAAACCAATACAATTACTACATCACCTAAAATATCGACCTCCGAACGTATGGAGACGTATCCTGAATGGTCGCCTGATGGTAAATACCTATACTTTTGCAGCTCACCCGGGCTGGATATTTATGACAAGGACGAAGACCCCCTAAAAAAGATGAAATATGATTTGATGCGCATCCGATACGATCCGGAGAAAGATCTATGGGGCCGGATTGAATCTGTCCTGAAAGCAAGTGAACTGGGTTTTAGTATTGCCCATCCAAAGCCCTCACCTGATGGGAAGCACATCTTGTTCTGCATGTCAGAATACAGCTATTTTCCACTCTATATGCCCGATTCAGATTTGTATATTCTTGATACTCATACAAAAGAATTTCGTAAAGCCGAAAAAATTAACAGCGGGCGGGCGGAAAGTTATCACTGCTGGTCCAGCAATGGTCGCTGGATTGTTTTCAGTAGTAAACGTCAGGATGGCATATGTACGCATCCATATTTCAGCTATTTTGATTCTAAAGGCAATTTCAGTAAACCGTTTCTGCTGCCTCAGAAAGACCCGAAATATCATCAATCGCGTGTCGTTGTCTATAATGTACCAGAATTTGTGAACGGCCCGGTCACAATACGACAACAAAAGATTATAAAGGCCGCCTGGTCCAAACAAATAATCAAAGCCAAACTCGACCCTAAGGTAGGTAAAAAATCGGGCGATAAAGCAGAAGAAATGCCTTATAAACACAGTCCTTAAAATTCGTAGTTGATCTGCGACCATTTCAGCCTTATTTTCCCGCAATTGTTTTGGTGCGCTTATGGGCCTAAAGAAATAGGTTCGACAAGCTCACTATAAATTGGGTTTGATTGGGTTTGATTGGGTTTGAATTGGCTTTGATTTTTTGGCCGATAGCAGCGTTTTCTTCATAAGCACTTGTAAATACTTACTTTGCATCAATTTTTCCCCTTTCGACAAATTGGCTTAGGATTGGCTTTAATTGGCTTAAATTGGCTTTGAATTG
>CAZWME010000913.1:0-2434 GCA_964634515.1 uncultured Pirellulales bacterium
GCGGGTGATTATGTCGAAGCAATGTGGCTAATGCTTCAGCAGGACAAGCCGGATGATTATGTCGTAGCTACAGGTGAAACCCATTCGGTGAAAGAATTTGTAACAGAGGTCTTTAGCTATCTTGACATGGATTGGGAAAGATATGTCGAAATCGACCAGCGTTATTTCAGACCGAGCGAAGTTGACTACCTCCAGGGCGATTCAGGTAAGGCCAAAAAAATGCTCAAGTGGGAACCTAAAGTAACTTTTAAAGAGCTTGCAAAAATAATGACCGATGCTGATATGAAAATAGCCGAGAATGAGAAAATCATCAAAGACCACAAAGGAGCAAAATAATGAGTGGTTTTTTTGAAAATAAGCGAGTTGTTATTACTGGGGGCGCCGGTTTCTTAGGCCGATACGTTACCGACGGACTGAAAAAACGGGGCTGTAAGAATATCCTCGTACCGAAAATCGAAGACTATGACCTGGTTACCATAGATGACATAATTCGGATGTATGAAGATATGAAACCGGATATCGTTATTCACTTAGCAGCGGTTGTGGGTGGTATCGGTGCCAATCGTAAACATCCGGGAGAGTTTTTCTATAAGAATTTAATGATGGGCGTTCAGCTCATAGAGCAGGGCAGGCTACAAAGCATTGAAAAGTTCGTTGCAATCGGAACGATATGTGCATATCCGAAGTTTACACCGGTGCCTTTTAAGGAAGAGGATATTTGGAATGGGTATCCGGAGGAAACTAATGCGCCATACGGGCTTGCTAAGAAAATGCTGCTGGTTCAATCACAGGCTTATCGGGCGGAATATGATCTTAACTCGATATTTCTCCTGCCGGTAAATCTTTATGGGCCCGGTGACAATTTTGACCCTGCCAGTAGTCATGTAATTCCAGCGCTGATAAAGAAGTGCATCGATGCCATTAATAGCGGTACAGACCATATTGACTGCTGGGGAACAGGGAGTGCTTCACGTGAGTTTATTCACGTCGCAGATGCTGCTGAAGGAATCCTGTTGGCAACGGAATATTACAATAGCCCCGAGCCGGTCAATATCGGTGCCGGATTTGAAATAACGATAAAGGAACTTGTTGAAAAAATCGTCGAACTGACAGGATTCACCGGCGAAATCTGCTGGGACAGTTCCAAACCAGACGGCCAGCCCAGACGACGGTTGGATGTTTCAAAAGCTAAAAAACACTTCGGCTTTGAAAGCAAAATCCCATTCGATACAGGTCTTAAAACAACAATAGACTGGTATCGAAAGCAATCTTGTTGTATTCCTGAGACTAAGCCTTAGGAATACATTCCTTCGCAAACTTTCTGTGCGTTAAATTCCCTAAAGAACTATGTAGTCGCTTATGATTATAAAGCAGAGGGTGGTATGGTACAGGCATCATCACGCGAATCATGCGAATTGCACAAAGAAATCATCCCAAGCAAATGCAACAGTCGGTCTACTTATTATCTGGAAGTGACCTGTTCAATCAGCTTTCTAACCGGCTCAAGGGCACACTTAGTGGTAGCCACAATGCCATCGACTAAGGTTGTACGTTGGTTAAAAATAAATCGTGTTCCATTTAGATTATTTGCGTTACCGCCGGATTCGCTCACGAGAAGAACCCCTGCAGCTATGTCCCACTCATTCTTAGGGCCGAGACTGAAAGTAGCGTCTGCCATGCCGGCGGCGATCAGGGCTAGCTTGTACGCGATAGAGCCGCACGGACGTATCCGGGCAAAGGGCTCAAATGGTTCAAACTCACCTCGTTGTATTTCTGAACGGCTGGCCAGTAAAACCGGCTTTTCCGTTAATCCGTGTTCTGCATGGATTGCTTTTCCATTTAGCCAAGCGCCTTGCCCGCAAGCGGCAGCAAACAGCTCTTCCGCCGCCGGATTGTACACCGCCGCCAGAACTGGTAGTCCATTTTCTACCAATGCCACGGACACTGCGTATTCGGGGATTCCACTAACAAATTCTTTGGTTCCGTCGATAGGATCAACGATCCAAACCAGTTTTTTGTCTAAACGCGAAAAGTCATCACGTGTTTCTTCCGAAAGCCAGCCTGTGCCGGGGAAATCCTTCATCAAGCCTTCTTTGAGAATACTATCTGCTTTGAGATCTGCAGTTGTAACCGGATCTTCATTCGCTTTATAGGTGGTTTCAAAGCCTTCGGCGGCCATCTGGAAAATCGCCTGGCCGGCCTGATGTACGTACTTCTTCAATACTTCCAAACCTTCAATCAGATTATCCAACTGTTTCTCCTAAAATATTGCCGGTTTATATAATCAATATATCAACTATGTAATCTGGAATTAATCGACAGGACCTATATAGCCTTCTTTTTCAAGGTGCAGAATAACCGCCTGTACACATTCTTCCGGTGCCGAGTCGGTTGTATCCAGCACTATGTCCGCATCTTTCGGTTCTTCATACGG
>CAZWME010000914.1:0-2425 GCA_964634515.1 uncultured Pirellulales bacterium
TTTTCGAGTGATTTTTAGATTCTCTGGCTGAAATACCTTCGGGAAGAAACCAGAAATCTTGAATCATAAGGGAAGACTTGGTAGCATGATACAAAAGAGGTTTGGCAAAGCAGCTAAGCAAGGACAAGCATGATTGTATAGTAAATACCGGCCTTAGGGCCGACGGCGTTTTGAATAAGAGGGTTCTGATGCGTAAGAAAGTTATAGGAATAGCTGTTGCCGCAGTAATGCTGGGCACAGCAGCAATTCTTTACATAACCCTACAGCCAAATACATACCGCGTTGAAGATATACTTGCCGTCTATCAGGGAGACAAAGATTATTAC
Organism: uncultured Pirellulales bacterium; assembly: GCA_964634515.1. Taxonomy (GTDB): domain Bacteria; phylum Planctomycetota; class Phycisphaerae; order Sedimentisphaerales; family Anaerobacaceae; genus NIOZ-UU13. The sequence goes on from CAZWME010000914.1 coordinate 327, forward strand.
GATATTACTATCGAGTATCCCCTTAATGAAACACTGTTTCCACCCGAGATGGTCCCGCCTATATATCGCTGGGAAGACAGCAGCCCTGCGTCAAGGTCATGGCTGCTACATTTCGAGTTTGACGACGGCAAACCATGTATGAACTTTCCGGCAACGCGGCAAAAGTGGACACCCGGGGCGGAAGATTGGGAGAACATAAAACATAGATCGCTCGAACAAGAAGCCAAAGTCATCATACTGGGCGTTGGTCCCGGTGAACCGGTAAGGGTCTTGTCACAAGGCAGTATGTCTTTCAAAACTTCAAAAGATCCCGTCGGGGCGCCTTTGTTTTATCGTGAGGTCAACTTACCGTTTATTGATGCGAACAAAGATCTGTCTCGCATCCGGTGGCGTTTTGGTACCATCGATTCACCGAGGCCGCCGATAGTCCTTAAGAAGCTGCCGGTATGCGGGAATTGTCACTCGTTCAGCCGTGACGGCTCAACGCTGGCAATGGATGTGGACTATGCCAGTAACAAGGGCTCTTACGTCATCACAGCAGTCAAAGAACAGATGGTGTTGGCTTCTAAAGACATCATTAGCTGGGCTGACCAGGAGGATTCCGAACAGGCCAACGGCCTGCTTTCTCAGATATCACCTGACGGCCGGTATGTCATCAGTACAGTTAAGGATATATCCATTTTTGTCCCGAAGCCGGAATTGGCCTTTTCACAAGTGTTCTTTCCCGTCAAGGGTATTCTGTGTGTGTACGATAGAGAAACAGGCCGCTTTCGTGAGCTGCCCGGTGCAGACAATCCCGAGTTCGTGCAGAGCAATCCGACCTGGAGCCCCGATGGCAAGTATATTGTTTTTGCCAGAGTCAAGGCCCCCGATCTGCGAAACACCAAGCACCAGGGCTCTGTCTGGTTGACACCGATAGAAAGCAGAGAATTCATTGAGACAGGCAAGCCCTTCCAGTTTAATTTATATAGAGTTCCGTTCAATGAGGGTGCAGGGGGCAGGCCGGAACCTGTTGAGGGGGCATCAAACAATGGTATGAGCAACTTTTTTGCGCGCTATTCAACGGACGGACGGTGGATTGTATTTTGCAAGGCTAAAAGTTATATGCTGCTTCAACCGGACAGCGAGTTATACATAATACCCGCAAATGGGGGCACAGCACGAAGGCTGCGCTGCAACAGTCACAGGATGAATTCCTGGCATAGCTTCTCACCGAACGGTAAATGGCTGGTATTTTCATCGAAGGCCTACTCGGACTACACGCAATTATGCCTGACTCATATCGATGAAGACGGCTATAGCACACCGGCGGTGCTCTTGGAACATCTTACGGCACCCGACCGAGCGGCGAACATCCCTGAGTTTGTCAATACTCATCCGGGGGCAATCACCAAGATTAATGAGCAATTCCTCAAGAGAAAAAAATGAAGGATTTGTTCAAGCTCATTAAGCCGACATCAAAACTATTTGTTTGTTATTTTTTCCTTGACAGATTAAAATTTATTTATATTTTATGAGGGTACAGTAGCAGTTGGGATTTTTTGAATGACGAGAAACTGGAGATGTTATGCGGAAACCATATATACACTGTTCACATGAGGGCCTACTATGTATTACTACTGGATACCTATAGCTATTCTCTTACTTGTTGCTATATTTAGCGACAGTAATACCTGGTCACCCTTTCAGTCAGATCAAGTAAAAGAAATATGTGCACACATGACAAAAACTGAACGCCGAGCAGCCATCAAAAGGAGCGCCTTATGGGGTGCTATGATAGGCATCGTTCCAGGAATGATTGCACTTATTCTGGGGGTAGCAGTCTTCCGGTCTGCCGTATTTGCTGTAACAGTCTGCTATCTGATATTCCCCTTAATAGCTCTTGTGCTATATAAAACCTGGTGGCCAAATCTTATTAAATCACAGCAAAGCTTCCTTGCTTCCACTGAATGGGCAAAAAGCCAAGGTATCAAAGCAGGTGACATCCAATTATACAAATGGAAGAAATGATCGAATGAATGCGAACATGCGTCTTGAGTGAGATATCTCTGACGAGCCGCTCCTGAGCCGCAACATTACGTGCGTTTCAACGGAATTTA
>CAZWME010000915.1:0-2422 GCA_964634515.1 uncultured Pirellulales bacterium
ATTCGTAACTACCATCCCGGCACAGCAGCCAATAGCCTGGGTGAAGCGAAGCGCTATCAGGTTCAGGAGTGACGTAGAAACAGCACAACCCAATGAAGCGATAGTATAAAGCGCGCAGCCAAACACCAAAGGTAACTTGCGTCCGAAGATGTCGGCAAGCGGACCATAGAATGCTTGACCGGCCGCTAGTCCAATAAGGAAAAAGGAGAGGGTAAACTGTGTCGCACTAGGGTTAGAATTAAACTCCAGCCCGATATCCGGTAGCCCCGGCAGGTACATGTCAATGGACAGCGGGCCGAATGCCATGAGAGATCCTAGAATGAATGCAATTTTGACGGAAGAAGTCTGTTGTGTTTTTTCAATCCTGTTACTGAACATATCTCGATACCACCAATAAAAGACAATATATTTGGAAAAAGCAGGGTGACCCTATCCCATATGTCCAGAAAAATCAAGCCGCAATAGTTTTTTCAGAAAGGCCTCACATCCTTTCTAATTTTATCGACTTAAAACGGGCATATATGGGGTTCAGCCGGTTAATGGGTGCTGAATGAGTAAACGACTGAAACTTATTATAAGTCCCTTGATGGTCCATGGGGTCAAAGGATATTTGTTAAGTAAAATAATTTTGGTATTTCAAAGATTTAGCCCCTTTATGGCGCAGATGTAAGCCTTGCTGAAGGTCCTATATTTCAGGACACAGGTATGGATTGCTGTTCAAGGTATTTTAAACAAAGAAGCGGATCTGCTTTATCTTGAACAAACAATATCTTTGAATTGGGGTATTATTACAAACATTAATCGTAGTTTTTTAATAATCTGTAATAAAGAGGTTGTAAAAAGGGCTTGGCGGGAGTAATATGCTGTGCGCATTAAATGTTATGAAATAGATTGATATTTCTGTTAAGAAAACATAATGATAGAGCATATGAAAATGAAGACCTGATCGCTATTTTTTTTGCATTTAGAGGAGGATTGAACGATGGAACATGCAGATAACGGAAATTATCTTTGTATTGAAAGTGGCTTGATGCGGCGCGTTCTGCGGCCATTATTGCTCATGTGTTTTTGCGGGGCGATGTTTTTTATGGCATTGGGAAGCAATACGGTGGTGAACGCGCAATCGGAAGACACGGTGTGTTCGCGCGAAAGTCTTAAAGGCTTTGTCGATAGATATTTTGCGGCTCTTGAAGCACACGATCCGTCCAGTTTGCCGCTCGCATCGAACGTGAAGTTCACCGAGAACGGCAAAGAGCTGACGGTTGGAGAAGGCTTCTGGAAAACTGCCGGGAATACCTTGCTCAGGCGCGACCTGATTGATACGCAGGAATGCGGGACGCATAGCAATGTGGTGATTGAAGAGAGGTTCGATCCCGAAACCGTCGGGGAATCCAGGGCAACTTTGCCGGGGGTGAAGACAAAGCCGATGCCGGAACCAGGGACGGTCCGGCCAATCCTGTTCGGCGTCCGGCTCAAAATTGAAGACGAAGAGATTTGCGAGATCGAAACCATCATCGCCCGGGAGAGCGAATTTGCTTTTAACGCGGATGGGCAACTGGCCACAAAGGGACAGGATTGGGAAAGCATTCTTCCACTCCAAGAGCGGACCTCGCGCCTGGCAATGATTGCTGCGGCGAATGACTATTTTGATATGTTTGCTGCCGAACCGAGTGTCCATACCCCGTTCGCCGGTGTTTGTGACCGATGGGAAAACGGGTTGCAGACGACTCTCGGTGGGATGGCCACGCTTGAAGGAGAAGACGGCAAAAAGGCAGAGATGCATGACCACAATTGCACGCCTAAAGGCCTTGTCATTTCAAACCATGGTCCGCGGCGATTCCTGGTTGATGTAGAAGCAGGGGTGGTAGTGGCATTCGTTCATTTTGCCGGCGGTCTTCCCGATTTCCATGTGTTCAAGATGAGGAACGGAAAGGTTGAACTGATCAATGCGGTGGTAGGCCGCGGATGCCCGTCAATGGGCTGGCCTATCCCGGAACAGATATGCGTAGACAGGTAACCGGCTCTAAGCCGCATTTGTTCGTCTATTGATCTTTTTTAAGGAGGGGAGACAAAAAAATGAATATACCAATGCATAGGTTTAAATACACAAAACTCACCAAAGAACAGATAGACAAAAAGCTTATCCCAACCGCAGCCGGCCCTGAATGCGCATCTGAATTTTCGGATATCCTTTCCGGCAAATCGTTCAAAATCGTCACAAAGGACGGCCCTGCTTTGAACTATATCTTTAAAAATAAGAACAAACTCTCCCTTTCTGAAGACAGCGGGTCTCCTGTTGAGGCTGGCTACGGGGCTTTGACTCTAAAACAGGTAGTCTTCTTCTCCCACATGATACCCAACACGCAAAAGGGCTATAACGTCTTTGTCGATCTCGATACAAATCTTGTCACGGTATTTGAAG
>CAZWME010000916.1:0-2421 GCA_964634515.1 uncultured Pirellulales bacterium
TAATACATTATTCATGTCTTAAAGCTACGATAGGATCTACTTTAGCGGCGTTCATGGCCGGATACAGGCCGAACAGGATGCCGATAGTCATGCTGATTAGAAGCGGCAGTAAAATTCCTTTCAAGGTTATAACAGTAATCATACCGGAGAAGTAAGTTATTAACAGCGGGATAAGAACACCGACACCCAAACCAATGATACCCCCCATGGTCGAAAGAACTACTGTTTCAATGAGAAACTGATAGATAATCTGTTTCCGCTTGGCACCAATGGCACGCCTTATTCCTATCTCACGGGTGCGTTCTGTTACCGAGGCCAGCATGATATTCATAATCCCGATTCCACCTACAAGCAAACTAATACCCGCGATAGAGCCTAAGACAATATTAAAAGTTCGCTTGGTAGCTTCGGCCTGCTTGAGTAAAGCCAGGGGAACGCTGACCAAGTAATCCTTTTTCTTGTGAAACCTACCCAACATCTGTTCTATACCAATCGCCGTGCCCTCAACGCTGCCCGAGTCATCCACTCGGACAATGATTTGGTGCAGCTCTACTTTTTCCCGTTCGTCTCCACCAGAAGTACGTCGGGTAAATATGTCGCCGAAGTATATCCGCGCCACCTCGATTGAAATATATACATCAACCTCCTGGTCAGGAATCTGAATATTTCCCGCCTGTCCACTTTCGCTTTTGATGATACCGACAACTTCAAACTGGTCCCCGCCGATGCGGATTGTCTGGCCTACACTATGCTCCGTTGCCAGAATTTTACGGGCGCCAAATTCGGTCAGAACAGCCACCGGGGCTTGCTTTTCCTCATCGGTTTGCAGAAGCACCCGCCCGGCAATAACCTCACGAGGAACAAGCTCGAACCATTCAGGTGTCGTCCCGACTACCCGCAGTTCCATCGCTCTTTCACGCAGACGTGACTCCTTTCGCATCAGCTTCACAGGTGCCACCTGTCGGATACTCCCGAAGCTCTCTGCTATTCTGGTATGATCTTCGTACAAAAGACCGTAAATACTCATATGCGAATGAGTAGTAGTGGCCTGTTCCTCTTCCGCAGACTTGACAGATGAGATGATGATATTGTTACTCCCCAGCTTACGGATTTGCTCAAGGGCCTCTGCGCTGGCGCCCTCTCCTACGGATAACATGGCCACCACACTTCCTACGCCGAAAACAACACCCAGCATAGTCAGGAACGAACGCAGCTTATGAAGCAGCAGATTCTCAATGCCGAGCCAGATATTTCTTACGAACTTAGTTTGTCTCATGTGAACTCACTTCAATTCTATCCACTACTCCGTCAATCATATGCAGCCGGCTATCAGCATATGCCGCAATATTGGGCTCATGTGTGACCATAATGATAGTTTTACCCTGACGGTTCAAATTTGCCAGGACTTCCATGATTTGTTCACCCGTTATCGAATCCAGATTCCCAGTCGGTTCGTCGGCAAAAATGACTTGGGGATCATTTGCAAGCGCTCTCGCGATAGCTACCCGCTGCATTTGTCCACCGGAAAGTTCCGTTGGTCGATGGCCCAATCGATCACCGAGCCCAACTTCATCGGCAAGCTCGCGAGCGCGGTCAGCGCTTTGTTCTGCATCCCATCCAAGGTAATAGAGCGGCAGCTCAATGTTCCGCTGAACCGTCAACTGCGGAATAAGGTTGAAGCTCTGGAAGATGAATCCGAGATGTTTGAGCCGAAGCTCGCTAAGTGAATCGTCGTCGAGCTGACTGACGTCCTGCCCTTCGATATAATATTGACCAGAGGTTAAGCGATCCAGGCACCCGAGAATGTTCATCATAGTACTTTTTCCAGACCCGCTCGGGCCCATAATCGCCCAAAAGCTGCCCTTTTTGAAAGAGATTGTAACACCAGCGAGGGCATTGACCTCCTGCATACCCATCTGGTAAACCTTGCGTGCTTCTTTGAGCTGAACGATTTCCTGATGGTCGTTTGGATAGGTTTGTTCAGCCATCTACCGATTCCTTTCCGATCCCTGGTCTCTAGCGCCTGTTCCTTGTCCCGACTTCCTTCCCTCTTTCGGGCCCTCTCCCTGTTCCTTACCGGCACCGAGTAATTGCTGCTGCATCTTACGCCGCTCTTCCATATCCAAAGATGCATCAGGTTTGTCGGTCTGCGTCACATTTGCCTCGACGAGTTGTTCGTTTATTCTTTGCTTCAAAGCATCCATAGGGATATAGTTGGAGGAAATGAAACAATCTTAATGCTTTTTAGAATTGGCAAACCAATTTTCGAGGTTCCAAAAAGTATGAGAAAAAATGTTGAGGATTTTATTCAGAAATGAAATTAAGGATGTCGGTGAAATTATGAGTGATACTGGTCTCATAGCTTTTTTGATTCACGATGTGTTGCTTTTATTAGCTGTCGTTAATCCCATCGGTAATATC
>CAZWME010000917.1:0-2421 GCA_964634515.1 uncultured Pirellulales bacterium
GCTCAGTTGGTACGCCCAGCTCTTTCTTAATCTGAGCTTCTTTTAGCTTCTCCATCACATTTTCCGGCAGCGGGCTGGGGAAAATAACATCAACCTCCCTCTCGGCTGTACAGGTCTCATATATGCCGGCTTTATTAAGTATCCCCAGAACCATTCTGCAGATTCTTTTCAGGCCTTCACCATAAGTGAATTTCTTTCGTTCGGTCTTTGACAACATCCCCATAAGCGTCAATCTAAGTGCCACCGCGCTCGTAAGATTACCGAGCTTACTCTTCAAAACGCCAGCCAAAACCGGCGTCACCCCGCTGATTTTGTCCATCGCCTCTCTAATTTCAGCAATGTGCAGACCTTCGCTTGGCATAGCCGTATCCCCGCCGAACTCTTCGATGGTCGCGTCCGGATTATCAGTGCACCACATCCTGCCTGGTGATATGCCTCTGTCCTCAAAACCCTCGATTCCCTTGCCTAAATACATCTTAAACGACTGGAACGTAATCCTGCTCGCCCGGTCGCTCAGCCGGGTATTAAGTTCGTCCTGCAGTGCGAGCAACGGCTCAACATCGCTGAGTCCTTCGTAGTAATATGGCTGGGCAATATTCTGAATATGCACTACTGGCAGAAACCCCCACGGCAGCTCGCCCTCGCCCACAAGCTGCTGTTCCTCATACCTCTGCCACGCCGTCGCCGAGGTAATCTCCGTTACCGCTACCGTCTGGCGACGAGCGCCGCTGCTTTTACCCTGGGACAACAACCTTGCAAGAAAGGTTCTCTTGCTGTTATCCGCAAGAGCGTTTCTCTTTTGCTGAAAATGCTGGACGTAATATCTTATTTTCCTATAGTCGTTCTCTTCCAGAACAGGCAGTGCTCTCGGCGCTTCAATCAGTTCCAGCCCGATTGTTCGAGTTAGTTGGAGCACATCTTCGAGGTTTGGTGTTCGGTGATTTGTGTTCGGTGATTTGTGATTTGTGTTCGGTGATTTGTCGTGAACTAACCAGTTACCATTTACCAGTGCCGTAATTTCCTGGCCGGGCCTGATGAGACAATCCACGAAACCGTAAACACCTCCGAGCACCGCCATATCCTGAAAGAAACCGACATCGCCGTTAGCCGTAAACACCGCCTTTAATATAGCTTCTATTTCTGCGCGTTTTGGCTGAACCGGCGACTTGGAAACAAAACTGATTGGCTTTCCGCATAAAAAGTCCACCAACGCGTTTATTCGCCACGCAATATCGTTCTCGATTACCACTTCTTTTCGCTGCACGTTTTTGACGACTCTTGCGCCGAAAACACCGGCATCAGCCGAATGAACAACCCCGGTGATTCTCGCGGGCAGTCCGTACTCCTGTGCCTGCAGATAACACCTGCCCGACTCGCTTGCTTTCCCCCCGGCGGCGCCGGCTGTACGGCTGTCATATACCGGGTTTGCGTAATATTCCCACAGCCGATTAAAATGTATCTGAACGTTTACCGCTTGTTCCTCGACGAGCCATTCGATATAATTCGCGTGTAGTTCACCGTCTCCGAATATACCAAGGTCAAAACTCATACTGTGTTCCCCTTTGACGATTCTTCATTTGTCCCGACTCGCTGGAATTTGCATCCCCAGTTCCAGGTGATGTTTCTTTACGACTGCTACAGTTAGAGCAACTTGCGTCTCTGTGCTGAAAAAGGACTTGGCAGGCGGTTGCACTTTACGAGCTAAGTCATTGTGGCAAAAACAATAAAAAAAATTTTACTTTTTTTGTTTTTCTCTTGGCAACTACCTGCACTTTTGATTGAAATTCGGCTAAAATCGGTATTGCTTGCGGGAGAATCTGGAAAACTTTCAAAATAATCCCCAAATCCTGTAAAGTTGGGATTAACTGTAACATTCAATTCGTTATCTAAAATCCAATCCTGTCGTACTTGGGCCAAAACAGCAGCGCCATCATTTGGATCATTAGTAGTAGGAAGAACCTTTAGCAAATCAGGGTGCGGCTCAAGTAAATCATAATTTATATTAAAGGGGAACACGTGGTGTTTGTGAGTGTTACCAGCAGAAGTCGTTTGGTTCAATGCCACAGGACAACCATTCACTTGAAAAAATAGCGAAGTCAGTGAAATCCACGTAACAGTCATCGTTAAGGTCTGCTTTGAAGTGGTGAGCACAGTACGGACTTTTACTTGCCTCGGAAGTGCCGCCGTAAAAGCCGACGTTGATTATGTCGCCGTTGGGTGTTGGCTCATCGAGAACAGGGGCGCACGGGTCGCCGGCGTCTATGCACGGGCTGTGTAGCGGGTCTTTCACCCAACCGCCGGTTGTTGAATCAAGTCTTCCGACTTTCGATTGTAAGTGATAATCTCCTTTTAGCCAGTTTGGGCCGGACCAGGAGCCGAGGTCTGCAAAATATGGATTCGTGTAAAAATTTCCGCCGAGAT
>CAZWME010000918.1:0-2419 GCA_964634515.1 uncultured Pirellulales bacterium
GAGGTTTTGTGACGCACAATGGGCATAGATAATATCAGTCCTGTTAAGAACTGAACCCTGACCACGTTCTTTCATGGTTTTTCTGATACTATCTGCATATTTGCTGTTTTGAGTATCAATGCTTTGGCCGCCCCATAAACCAAGACCGCTTAGAATTGCTTCGCCATCTCTGTTGGGTTGGCCTGAAGCGGTGATTTTTTTCAGGGCACTCTTAATTCGGCCATCGAAGTTCTCTTTAGACAACGGCTGCAACAAATCCTTGAAAGCCGGATAGTGGGGAAATTTATCATTGAAATGCTTATTAAGAACACGACTTGCCACATCGGCAAATATCATGTCTTTTGTTGAACCTTCGCCTAAAAGGGGATAGGCTTTTAATGCCTTTTCATTGCTATTATAAATTACCTGCGTTTTGTCTGTATATTCTTTATCGAAAATGGCTATTGCTTTGCGTAAGTGCTCATCAATTTGGCTCCGGAATAGTTGCTTCTGGTTAGATGGGGCCGACACTTCTTTTGCTTTCGCTGCTCCGTAAAGGCAGATCGTATCCTTAAATTCTTTGCTCAATCCATTCATTTCAAAATAGACTTCATCAGCTTCGTCATTTCTATTGATACTGTTGAAAATTGGACAGAAGAAAATGTAATATTGTTGTATCGGCTCTGTTGTGCTGCGTTCGTTGGGATTGCCGAAGAATATATAGCCTAAACGAAAGCTCTTTTTATCAACCCATTCCAAGCTATGCTGCCATATTTTGAATCCTGTGCGGTATGTATTCGGCTGCATACTGAGGACATACTGTAAAAAGTCATAATAGTATTGGTCTGCCTGGTCGGGGTCACGCTTGATGACGTCTTCGGCATAGTCACGTATAAGCTGGGGAATATTGATACCGCCTTCTGTGCGGATATAATAATCGGCGCTTATGGAATCCTGATCGACATATTGCCCAGAGGTAGCTGTCACCAATTGCTTGGCGGTGCTATCAATGGCGGCTTCTAATAGTTCCGGGCTATCGGCACTTGTTATGGTAGTGCAAAGATCTTCTTTTAGACTCTGCGCATTGGCTCCATTATGCTTATCAAGATCGTCGCACAATACCCGTATGGCAAGAGCATTAGCGATCTTGGATGCTAAGTCTTTCCTGTTAGCCCTGGCGCTGGTAAAATGGCTTTTTATGCGGTCATTAACAATTTCTACCTTATCTTTCACAGCACGAATATCAGGGAATGTCAACATGGCCGGATTTTGTGAAAGGTCTGGCCAGTAAGTATCGTACGTGATTAAACCGGGGTTATTGTCAGGTACTTCCTGTCCAAGTAGGCCTTCAAATTTGCCACTTAAAACCTTTAAAATTTCGCGCTGACTTTTGCCGTGTTTGATGCGCTCAAAGTAACTGATGTAATTGGGGTGTACGGGAAACAAATCGACAAATTCATTCAGATTTGTGTTTATGCCTTCAAACATATGCGCAAATTTCAAAAGATGTTCGCGTATTTTTTCCTTTTGGTGGATATCTTTTTTGAGAAGGCGTTCCTTAACAACAAACGAGACATCTTCTTTGGTAATAATTAGATCCGAATAGCGGTCTTCAATTTTGTTGAGCATTTCCGCCTGAAACTGGAACTCGGGAGCCCTGTAAAGAAGTTCCTGAACACCAAACATGAATTTGAATCGAGAATTGTCGCAGGCTTCACCCAATTGCCGCAGAAGCATGAGGTCGTTATTCAATTCTGTGGGTTTCCGGCCTTTAAGGTATTCCAATAATTCGTCAATGACAATAAGGTAATGATTCTTGGGAAACTTTTCTTCAAAAGCAGCCATCATGTTTTTTATTTGATCCGACCAACTATCTAATGATTTTTCATCAAACGAAAATTCAACTTTCTGTTTGCTGAGATATTTTTCGATTTGGTCAAAAATGACATCTTTCAGTGGCTGCGTGTTGCCAATTACAAACCTTAAAACTTTATATTTTCCTGCAATTGGCTTCATAATTTCTTTTACATCATCAGATTCTAAGTTTTTAAGCAATTCCGCATTTTCAGCAATTGCAGAAACAACAGACATTAAATGAGATTTACCAGTACCATAACTACCTACAATCTGTACCCCTTTTGTTTCTGAAGAAGGATTAGGGGTGAGATTTTTAATGATAACTTCCTTAACAACATCTTTTATAGTCTTGGAAAACACGAAGGTCTTTACCAGATTCTTGGCAACAGCCAAGTCGCCAGCATTTACTAGCTGTATAACAGAGGTTATAGGCTCAAAATGGATAAGTTCCTTATACTTCATATTCTGCATTCTCCTCTGCCACATGTATATCGGACAGGTTTAAGTGATATTCTTCTTTTTGAACACCCCAATGCAAAAGGCCATTGGAATAATAGTTATCCCATACAACGATAACCGTTAT
>CAZWME010000919.1:0-2417 GCA_964634515.1 uncultured Pirellulales bacterium
GATCATCGCCATAGGCACGGATGTTGATTTCCGGATTATTTGGATTCATGTTCACGTCCAACACCGGTGAGTGCAGATTGGTCACTCCGATGGCACTGAGTTGCAGAGCCACGGCCCTACACGCTTCATACGCAAGACTGGGATCACCCGTTGAGGTTAGGCCCATGGCGGACGGAAACAGGTTGATGCCGCCGAAACTGAAGTCACGGCTGATATCCCCTTCCTGGTCAATCGATATGTGCAAGGGGATGCCCGGCGTGCGCGCCGTAGCCAGACGTTGCAATTGATTCAGACGTTCGGCATACTCCTCGGGAGAGACATATACGGCCGCACCGGGAATGAACAGGTTCTGTTTGATCTTTTTATACCCCTGGGGATAGTCATAGTCGTAATTCAAACTCTGGTGATAGTGCTGACCGCGCCGGGAATTCTGACCGAAGGGGGTCACCCGAAGTCCACCGATATGCAGTTTTTCTACGGCCTCCATTACATAAGGCGTGACCATAGAGCCACCCCAGTGAATGGTAAAACACTGACCGACCTTCTGGTCCAGGGTCATCTTGGTAAGAATCTCGTTAATAAACGCCTCACGCTTTTGCGGGTCCTTGTTCAAATCGTACACTTTTTTATACTCCTTTTTTTAAAGCAATCGTCTTTATTGTCTTTTGTTGGAACTATCAATTTTGTGACGCACTGTTGAATCCAGCAGCGTCTGTCCCTGGTACTTGATCAGACTGGCTTTTGCCGCACAACATTCAATCAGTTTGCCGTTGAGATCAAATTCCACACAAAGCATGTCACCATCAAATTCATAATCGCCCACAGTCTGCAGCGTGCCATCGCCTAAAAGAATGACAAAAACCGCATCACTGCAGGTCACCTCGTATTGTGTCTCACTGATCGCCTTGACAGTCATGTCCGGGGCCTTGCCTTTGAAGGGTACCAGCAGCGTAGCCAGCCTCGTGCCCTGGTCGGCCGTTTTACTGTATTGCAGAGCCGAAGCCTCCAACTTGACAGCGTAATCGTAAGCGACCCATCCCTGAATGGGATCGGTACTTCCCCGGTACTGTTGCAGGGACAGGCCGTCGGTCAAAACCGGCTTGACCACAATCCCGGCCTCATTGTCATAGCGGGCGGTGACACTCAAACTCTGGTCTTGGGCCACCTGGGCATGAGCACCGAAGTGCCAGTATTGGTCGTACTGATGCTGAGCCCCTGCCGTTAGGTCATCCACTACCAGCCAGAACCTGGGCTTGATAAATACGACGCGACGACGGTGGCTCACCGGATCACTCAACCGTTCAAACCCATCATGTGATCCATCCACATAGTCAAAACGGTCCGTGCTCGACCAGGCATGGAGGGTACTTTCAGCCTTGGTCTTGAACATCCACTCGTCCGCTAACTCCGAAGAATCCTGGCCGTCGACCGTGACGGAATTGTGGGCGCTAGTGGATTTGAACCAGACACGCCACGAACCTTCGTAGATGTAGCGACCCGGATCAATCAACAGGGTTTCGCCATAGCCCGAAACATCCACACTCAGGGCATCGGCATTGCCGTGAACACAACTCTGATCCATGATCCCTAACTTGCCGCAGGTGTAAACGCAATACAGATCGTCATGCTCCCAGCCCGAACGCATGGTACAGAACCCGGAATCCGGCATGGCGATGGAGCCTAACTGAGGTTTTTCACCCTGCTTGCCATGGGTAGCAATCCACAACATGTCCGGCCGGCTGAACAGACGGGCTCCAACCTTCAGTACCCAACGTAAGTCGTTATGGTCTTCCAGCATATTGAGATTGTTGATATCCTCCCAGAGTCCGTAGGAGGCACGCTCGCCAAACACGTCACTCTCGTCCGCATCCTTGAGCATGGGATACACACCGTGCGGTTTCATGATGCTCACCACAAAATCAATCATTTTTTCCGCATTCTGTTTGTAGGTATCACTCACGTGCACCCCGTTACGCAAAGCCAGGTCCAGTATCTGCATGAAGCAGAAGGTGCACACCAGGTGATAGCCTGAAGCCCGCTCGACCTGCATGCCCTCTTTGCAGAGCTGCATGCGAATCTGTTCTTCAAATCGGCTCATGGCTTCGCACTGCCAGTCTTTGGCTTCTTTGAACTCCGGGAACAGGATGCCCATATGGGCCAGACCGTTGGATTCCATAAGACCCCAGTTGGGGGAGACATTGAAATAGCTTTTGTGACGTGTATAGTATAGACGCATGTGTCGGGCATGCTCGACCATGCTGGTCAACATCGTCACCAGAAAGTCAGGTGTGAATTCCTGTGAATCCAGGAAATAGTAGAAGCAGGGCACAAAGGCAGTATACATGCGAATGCCCAGGGTCAGGGGACGCCAGGTCCCCTGCTTCATAAAGTGCGGGCGACTGACCTCGCCGTCCACA
>CAZWME010000920.1:0-2409 GCA_964634515.1 uncultured Pirellulales bacterium
ACGTAATATCAACGAAAACATTTTAAATTCGCGAAACGAAATCGCCCGGTACGAAGCGGTTATCGAGTTAGCCAGGTTCACCGACCCCACAGAGCGCGCTAAAGAGGCAGAGAAGTACGATACCGAGAGAAAAAGACTTCTCGCGGAAGAATTGCGGGCCGGCAAGCCGTTTAGAAAAAGAATCGAAGAACTCAAACAAGAGGTGAAAGACAAAGAAGCAGACTTCGATAAGTCAATGAAGCCTTACTGTCTTTGCCCGCGGGATAAATATCCGGATTTGTCAGAAATAACCGCCACCGCTCAATATTACAATGGTTTTATTACATACAACTGGCTTGATAAAGATGGAACACCGCTTGCCTGGGCGCACATTATACTCAGTGGCAAACCCGCCCTTGAAGAAAATGCACACCTACTGGACAACACATATTATATAAGCGACCTCTGGCCCAACAGTATTACGGTCTGGGCGGGTAATTTTCGGGTCAACTTCGTAACGACAAAACCCGAATGGCAGACAAAAGAAAAGATTCCCGGGATTGTCAGGGATTTCGTGGACCTTGATGGATTAGCCGGGATAGATTTAACCGGAAACGACAGCAGCATAAATATCCTGGCAAAGTCAAGCCTGGCCATCTCAAAGAAATATAATAACATCAGCCGAGAACTTCGGGCTGCAACGAGGCAAATTCTTGCCGAACGAATCAAGGTAAAAGCCATGATTCGCCGATTGAAAGGGCCGCCAGCCGATAAGGCCCAGATACAGAAAGACAAAGATGTAATAGAATTTTATAAAAAAGAAATCAATCAGAACAAGCGCCGCCTCGAGGCTGGTACAATCACCGACCCGAACGAACGGGCTGAGGCAATAGCAAGGCTCGATACCGAAAAGGACAAACTCGATACCGAAAAGAGAAAAATAACCAGGCCTTATGATGATAAGAGAAAAGAGCTAAGAAAAGGCCTCGAGGAAAAAGAGGCGGCATTAAACAAGGCCATAAAAAAATATTTTCTCACAGCAACGGATACTTATCCCGGTATCGCTGAGATATCGACCGAGACGAGCTTCTATCGAGGCCGGATTTTCTGCACCTGGAAAGATGCCGGCGGTGATAATTTATGTGCGGCCCAGTTGAATTTGCTTAACTGCCCTGACATACCTGAAAATGCACAAATGCTCGACGGCCTTTATTATATTAGTGACAGAGGAACCAACTTTATATGGGTCTGGGCGGGTAACTTTCGGATCTATTTCGAGATAAAGAAAAAAGACTGGCAGGGACAAGAAGACATCAGTGAAGCTCTTGAAAAATTTATTGGCATAGCCGCCCTGGCAAAGATAAAATGTTGAAAATTGGCTTGTCTTTGGCGGCATGTTGTTTAGAAAGTCAAGTTGATAATAACGTTTGCCGATGGTAGTCCTTATGGGCGAGAGTAGGTTATCGCCCCTTCGACAAGCTCAGGGCAGGCAGGGCAGGCATCTGTGAATCCAGCAGCCGACGTCCGTTAGGCCGTACGAAAACGGCCTGCATAATACTATGTAAACTGTTAAAATTACGTGATGGCCTTATAAGATTATGCGGGTCGCTTGCTGGATTTTGGACGCGGATTTATATGGATAGGTGGTTGAGCAGTCTCTAGTCCTTTTGATTAGTCGAAAAGACTATTAACCTTTGTAAAACCGCAGATAAAATAACCACATGCACGCCTAAGGCATGCGGGGCAAGCGAAGGAGGAGGGAGGACATAGGTTTCGTCCCTAAGGGACTGCGCCGAGGTAAGTGGAGGCCCCTTCGACAAGCTCAGGGCAGGCAGGATGGGCGGAAGACAGAGGACAAAGGGTGGATGACAGGCTACGGAAGACGGACCCACGCACGAAAGGACGAAATTTTGGTGCGTGGCAAGCAGATGACAGACCACAGAAAATGCCCGTCGCAAGCGACGGGGCTAAACGAACCAAAATATTTTAGTTGCATGTTGGAAAAGCACGTATTAGCATTTTGGGCATGTCAAAACTAATCGGGTATATGGTGACATGGATGACTTACGGGACTTGGCTGCAGGGTGATAAACGCGGATACGTTAAGGATGGCCAAATACTTGAAGGTGACCCGAAACTTCTGAGATTATGCAAGGGTTTGCAGAAAGGCCAAACTGTAAAACCGACCAAACGAGAGAAAGAAATTGTCCGCCAGACAATATTGAGCGAGTCGAAGCGAATCGGGCAAAATATTGAGGAACTGGCGGTCTGCACAAATCATATTCATTTAGTGGCACGGCCTTGTCATAAATCAATAGAACGTATTGTCAGTATGTATAAAAGCATGGCTACACGCGTCCTTCGGTCTGCCGGCAGGTCGGGTCCAATTTGGACCACTGGTTTTGACAAACGGTTCTGTTTCTCCGAGGC
>CAZWME010000921.1:0-2405 GCA_964634515.1 uncultured Pirellulales bacterium
GGGAAGAAAATTGGTAAATGGTTTACGGAAAACCCGCAAAATGCATACACTGTATGCGTAAAATTCCTTAAAAATCAGGGGCTGGAGAGTCCGGAAATTCTTGTTGAAGACCGGCATGAAATCTTTGCCCGGGCGATGAAATCGGTCCGTGAAGCAGGATTCGACGGAACCGTTATTCTTATCGATGAATTATCCGAATTCTTTCGATCCAAGGCTGACGGTGCCCGGCTAAACGAAGATGCGCGGACCCTTCAATTTCTCGGGGAGCTTACATGCTCAGAGCCGCTCTGGATTATTGCCGCTGTGCAGGAAAGCATAGAACGCACCGGTGATATAGCACAAGCGACATTTCGCAAAATCAAGGATCGCTTTCCCATCAAGTTTCATCTTTCTACGCTGCATATCAGAGATTTAATCTCTAAACGCCTTGTAAAGAAGAAACAGGGGGCCGACGAGCATATTCATCGCATTTACCAGGATTATCAAAAGCATTTCCCGACATTCTCCTGCGAGTGGAACCACTTTCGTTCCATTTATCCGGTGCATCCAACTACCCTTGCACTTCTTGAAGGGCTTGGCGAGCTTTTTTCACAGCACAGGGGTATAGTTGACTTTGTATATTCGCAATTGGCCGGCGACCCGGGAAAGCAGATTGCAAGCCTCCTTAACCGCCCATGCTTTGAACTTCTGGCGCCTGATAGTATCTACGAGCATTTTTCCTCACGTCTGTCTGAATTTTCCTCATTTCATAGGTATCCGCGCTATGTGGTTCCACATCTGGATGAAGTCATCAATCATGTTGTCGAGGACAAAGAGGACCGTATCATTGCCAGGCGGCTGGTACGAATACTTGTGCTTTACGCCATGCATCCGACTGCAGAAACACCCGATGTCCGCGCACTCACCGAGTTGTCGGCATGTATGCTGGCATCTCATACTCCGTACATGAATGTACAGTTCATTGCAGGCGCCCTGCTTGACCCTTTGGTAGAACATAGCCGTTTTCTTGTAAAGGAAATACCCTCTTTGGGCAATTCTCTGCAGGCAGTGTATTCTGTAATAACCCAGGAAGACCATGGGAAAACACTCAAGGCAAAGATAATGCGGGCAATAAACGAGCTGGACAAACACGATTCACGTCTTGTGATAGAGCCTATTGCAGAACTGCCCGCCTCTCATTCATGGCCGGGACCGGAGATTCTGAGTGATATTGTAGAGAGGAATATAACCTGGCGTTTAAGCACGCGCCGCGCTGTCCTAGCTTTTATTCACAAGGGCATGGAATCCCAATTTTCCGGTCGTATCAACGATTTGCTCTCCGGGGGAAAAGCGGATTTTGCTGTGGTAATGACCCTGGGAAAGGTTGAATTCTCCGGCAATCACACTGCGGTATGGCGTATAGCTGTTCCTGGAGATGAAGAAACCATCCTGCGTGAGTATCTCGCTGCTGGAATGATTAAATCCGAATTAAGCCCGTCAAATCCTGCGGATGCACCGCTTTTGCCTTTGATTAATGAAAAGATCGAGCGGATGGAACAAACTGTACATCAGGCACTTATAAACCTGATATATTCGGGCGGTTTTGAAAACCGGGATATACATATAGACCCGGCTGCCCTGCAGATGAAGCGGCTTGACCGGTTGCTTGAAGCTGCAGGCGAATATCTATGCGAGGAGCGATATCCGAAATTCAAGGAGATTGCCTCACGATTCCTGCAATCCTCGCCACGGATATACCAGAATCTTTATGAGGAGTTCGTTGTTCCCGGTTCAATATCCATGAGCGAGGCGAGAAACAGGGGATTGACCCAACCTATTGATTCCATTGCGGCTCCTCTTGGCCTTGTTGAAGTGAAGTCAGGTTCTTACCACCTCTCTCCCAATCCCGGTGACCATTCTTTTCTTTCGTATATATTCAATCTGTTTCGCTCATCTCAAACGACACCGTTGGCCGATGTGCTTTACAAAATGCAGACAGGCCCTTACGGTATTCCCTCTGATATGGCGGAGTTCCTGCTTGCATCCCTGGCCCATTGCGGCCTTGTCTCTCTTATGAATCACGGAAAAACCGTTCCTCTTGACTTTCTCAGGCTAAGCTCTGTGGCAAATGCGGACACGATTGCCCCGGGAGAGATAATCGGACAGGCCGACCGGGACACTCTATTAATAGAATGCCGGTTTCTTGCCCCACCGGGCGGGTTTGTCTCTTTCGGCCTGCGACAGCAGCAGGATGCATGGCAGGCGTTGATAAAGTTTAAAAAAAGCATGGAGACTCTGCTCAATGATGTCAATGGAAGAATTGTTGCGGCAAGCCAATATTCCGCATTTGAGTCCTTTAATATGGATTCATTACTCGTAAAACTTGAATCCTTAGCAAAGCTTATTAATGAAATCAAGGTCTCCTA
>CAZWME010000922.1:0-2397 GCA_964634515.1 uncultured Pirellulales bacterium
ATATAATATGCATCCCTTGCTTGTAACGGTAATGGATAGTTTCACACATACAAAAGCGGGGTTGCATAATCTACGGAATTTACATACTATGTATAACGGATATGCTTTTACAATTAATCGCAATCTTTTTATTAGGTCTACTCGATGGGCATTTGAACAAACAGGTAATGCCTTGATGCTCATGGAATATGCAATTTATACAATACCCTATATAGTAGCACAAAGCAATAATATACCATTGGTTTTCTTTGGAGAAAATTCAGCATACGAATATGGCACAAAGAAACGGGAGCATTATTTGGCAACTCCTATAATTCAATATATGACAGACGCAATGGATGTAAGCTGGTGGGGGAAAGGTGGAGTACCTACATGGCAATTGAACAGCATCATTCCCGGGATATGGCAATCGTATGCAATATTTATGTCATATTTTTATCCATGGAGCAGTACTGAACATTTAAAGGTTGCTAAAGAAATGGGATTTAAAGATTTGGATGATACCAATGAATGGCAGAGAAAAGGCACTGTAGAGCAATTTGAGCAAATTGATTCGTATGGTTATCTTTTACATTTATGGCTACGATATCCGAGATATGGATATCAAAGAGTAACGGATATAGTAAGCCGGCGCATACGTGAAGGATTGATGGATAAGAAAGAAGGTATGGAATTAATCAATAAGCATGATCCGCAATTTGATAGAGCGGCATTAAATGATTTTTGTAATACATGCGGGTATTCAACCAAAGAGCTTTGGGATATTGTTTTCAAAGCGCCTTGGAATAAATATTATAAGGAGAATTAAAATGGATATTGAATTTAAGTTTGAAAAGAATGCTATGGTGGCGCATTTTTTAAACCCCCGACAACCACTGCTAATTATTGAGAGATTATATTATGATAGAGAGGGTGGGGGCACAAAACAATATTTCTGTAGGGGCACTAGTGCATACGGTACTTTATACGATAAACTTATAGGATTGAATGAATCGGAATTAAAACTCTATGAGGAGGATAAAGATGAAACTACTGTGTGAATATTGCATTCAGAAAAAGGGATTAGAGGTAAAGGGTGTGGGAATTGATGGGCAATGTGCAGATTGCGGACACCAGACAATGGTTTACCTGACCGATGAAACTTTAACACCCGATGGGGTTGATTTTGGTGAAATGGAAGGATATAGCACATGAAGCTACACAAAAAATATGCTGATAAAGTTGCTATTGTGGGGATGGCCCCACAGACACGTGACCAGGCACCTTTTAAAGATGAAAGCTGGGAGATATGGGGTATGAATGAGATTTATTTATATGTGCCCCGCCTCACTGTGCTTTTTGAGATTCATGACCGGATGCATTATCAATCTGCATTTCGGAATCCCGACCATGTAAAATGGCTGAAGAAAACTAAAGTACCGATTTACATGGCAAAACAATATGACGATTTCCCGACCTGCATACCCTATCCTTGGGAAGAGATGATTGCTGAATATGGATACAATTTTTCTTCGGCTATTTCAGAAATGTTAGCACTTGCTTTGAGTATGGAATATAAGAAAATAGGGATATGGGGCGTTGAGCTCAACCGACAGGAAGAATTTTACCAGCGGTATTGTGTCGGGTTTTTTATCGGTATGGTAGAAATGAGCTATCGTTTAAAGGGGTGGCCGGAGCTTTACATACCCCTGTTAAGCAATCTATCGCGTTATCCTTTTGTATATGGACGTGATGGTACAGATGATATATTCACAACATGGCGTAATTTATCAGTTGAGAATAAAAAATATGTATCGGAGTATGAAAAGAAAATGTTGCAATACAGGGATGAACTGTATAAAGCGAAAGGCAAGCTCGAATTGCTTGAAGATATGAAACGAAGTCTTGGGGATAAACGATGACAAATGAAGAGATGTGGGCGGGCGATCTGGGCAATAAATATGTTGATAGAAATAAAGAATGGGGGGATAGATTAGCATTTTGGACAAAAATCAGGCACCAATTGGATTTGTCTAATGTTTTAGAGGTGGGGTGCGGGAATGGTAATAATATAGCCGCATTGGGCGGACATTTAAATTTGAATGCAACATTCTATGGCATAGATATAAATTGGAAAGCTGTATTTGAATTAAAAAAAGAACTCCCGGGATATAATATTATATGGGGACGGGCTACTGACATACCATTTAAAGATAATTTCTTTGATTTGGTTTTTACTATGGGTGTGTTAATACACATACCATCAAAACACCTGCATAAGGCTATGTCGGAAATAGTGCGATGCAGTAAAAAATATGTATTATGCGGTGAATATTATGCACTAAAAGAAAGAGAACGTCCATTTCTTGGCAAGATGGGGATAACATGGGAGCGCCCTTATGGTAAGATGTACTTGAA
>CAZWME010000923.1:0-2393 GCA_964634515.1 uncultured Pirellulales bacterium
ATGTCGGCGGGCTTTGTCACCTCGACCAGCTCAAGATAGGGACCTTAACGATCGTCCTCCCTGCCTGCGAATACTGGCTCGCACATTATGAAAGGCGCCTGCTCGGATACACAACATGGCAGGAAAAGAAAATCAATCTCGGCCTCGGCCTAATGAAGGAATTCAATTATATACTTATCGACAATGTCGCACGAGAGGTGGAATTTGCGGCAAAAAACTTATTTAATCCAAAAGATTCTAATCAATGGCATCAGTACCCGATATCGATCGAGCACAATGAGAAGCAGTACGCCAGATTAATTGTTGAGATCCCGCTTGTCGGACAAACGCAACGTATAGAGCTCGATACAGGCGCCGCCCCGGGATTGATTCTCACGGAAAGTATATGGTCAAAAATTCCCTCCGGCTTGCATATAAGATACCAGGAAAAAGATCAACTGAGAACCCCACTTTCAGGCTGGCTGCCAAGCAGAAAGATTACAGTAGAACAACTTGCCCTGGGAAATATCTCGATAAATGATGCACGGATTCACGTCATTGCCGATGATAATCCCTTCGGACCGGACGAGTTTACGCTGGGAATAGGTTTCTTTGGGGAAACTGTGATTGTGCTCGATTTTGAGCGCAACCTATTGTGGGTCAGAAATCCACTTCAGCCAGCATCCTTCTGATTACTTCAAGATGTGCTTATTCGAATTCCCGCAGCAGCTCAAGTAATTTGCGGTCGAGCTTATGGCCATGGAAGTCTTCATATTTCACATCTTTTCGACCGGAATCAAGAATACCGAACGACCCGCGCAAGTTCCAGACGGCCAGGCCGATACCGTGACCGGTAAGTATCTCAAGGACATCACGCAGCCAGGTTAAGACAACGTTATGAGGCGTCTTGTTATAAGCACCACCTTCTCCGCAGTGAACACCAACGCCTTGTTTAGCAAGGTCGGCCCATTTTTGATAGTGCTGCTCCAGACGCTTACGGTCCCAGCCGTTTCCGGGCCACGCAGGTTCGGGAAATCTGTCACCATTCACCCATGAGGCTTTATAGTGGCTGATAAACATTGGCTGATAGGCCCGAGTGCTCTGGCCGATTCCAAGGTCGGCCAATTCCGGTGCCGGTTCGTTCCCCCAGCTCATACCATCGGCTACGACGATTCGATTGGGATTTATTTCACGGATGGCCGCAACTGTCGTACGGATTACACGCTCATGGTCGCTGCGGCTCATAAGCTTCCCGATAGAAGGCGGCTCATTAATTAAATCGAAGCTGAGCTTATCTCTTGAAATACCACGATAGCGCTTGGCAAGCATCTGCCAGTGGAAGCAGAATGCTTCGAGCGGTTCGGCGTCCTTCCACAGGTTGAATGGTTCCGTGAATTCCCTGTTCACCGAATAGCCTGGCCCGCGGTGAAAATTTAAACTGACGTGCAGACCATATTTTCCGGCAAGCTCCACAGCCCGGTCGAGCTTATCCAGCATCGGCTCATGGATTTTATAGTCGTCCCCGTCTTCTATCCATAATCGATAGCACATTGGAAAACGAACGAAGTCAAATCCCCAGTCGCGCATCCAGCGGAAATCATCCTCCGGAAACTCGGCTTTGCTTCGCATCGTAAACATATCCAGAAAATTAAAACCTCGCCAGCGCGGCAGGGCCTTTTGCACAACCGGCTCGCTGGTTCTTTTCTTCGGCCTCTGTGCGTATGCCGGCAGTGCCACCGCCGCGGTCCCAGCGGCTATCATTTTCAGAAAATCCCGTCATTTATTGTCCATAAGAATCACCTCATCTTGAAAAAAGCCTCATACCTTAAAATTTGAAGATTGACTATTAGATACATAAAATAGTAAATAATAGAGAAAAGATAGTCAATAAAAACAGTTGGGTTAATAATGGCACTACCTAAAGTCGCAATAATTGGCCGGCCGAATGTCGGTAAAAGCAGTCTGTTAAATGCGCTTGCAGGTTCGATGATAAGTATAGTCGAGCCGACGGCCGGGGTTACAAGGGACCGCGTCAGCACTTTCATAGGCAGAGACGAGCGTTATTTTGAGCTTATCGATACCGGCGGATACGGAATAGTCGATAGTGACCAGTTGAGCGAACATATCGAACATCAAATCCTCCAGGCGATTGAATCGGCGCAGCTTGTGCTGTTTATGGTCGATATTCGTGACGGTCTGGTGCCTTTAGACGAAAAAATAACTCAGCTTCTGCGCAAACACAACCTCGACGTCATCGGCGTCGCCAATAAGGCCGACACGGCCAGGATGTTTCCCACCGCCGGAGAATTTACCAGACTCGGCTTCGGCGAATTTCTATGCGTTTCAGTAAAGAACAATCTCAACAAATCGGTCCTGCTCGATAAAATCTTTGATAAAATCGCAACTTTGGAACC
>CAZWME010000924.1:0-2389 GCA_964634515.1 uncultured Pirellulales bacterium
ACTGGCAATTTACTACAGCAGATGCCCGAATTAAACTGAGAAAGCTATACCCGACGCTTTAGCGTGGACGAAGCAATAGTTTAACTTTCAACAAAGCGTAACTACATTGCTGACGGGAAAAATGAATTATAGTTTCATCCTTTTGTTTTTGCATTCTCAAGTCAAGGGAAAATACTCCTTCTTATTCCAGTGTCAAAGTAACGACAGGATACTTTTCTGGATCTAGTTCGTTAAGGTTCTCCACGTGGTCCGTGCGTCTGCGTTGTCCTCCTTGGTAGTATCGCCGGATGAAGTACTCTCGCCCGAGGGCTTCCGGGTCATCTCCCCCCAGAGTACTGAAGGTCATCATATAACCCGGAAGACCGAACAGAAACTCGTAGTCATATGAGTCCGGATTGTCGGCATCGATCTTGGTGACATCCAACGGAATCCAGCCAATAGTCGGATACCATACGTCTGTCCAACGATGCCAGCCGTTAGTAACGCCCATGTCTTTCAATCCAATACCACCGACCAAGCGGGTCGGGATTCCATTTAGGCGACATAAGGCCGAGAATAGGAAGCTATACTCTGAACAGGAACCCTCTCCTCTGTCAAGAACCACATCGGCGTTGTCCCAACGCGAGTCGAGGACATATGACAGGTTATCCAACACGAAATCCACAATGTTTTCAATGAGCCCTTTGACATTCTGAGGAGGATTCCCAGCGAAATCATCTCTGGCTGCTAAGGCGGCTTGCCTTATATTCCACGCGTCAAGTGAATACATGTCTTCATTGACCAGGTACGTCATTGCTATTTCGGATGGGATATCCTCCAAGCTTTCCAGGGGAAGCTCAGGTAACTCATATTGAATGGCAGACATTTGTGCTTCCGTAACATACGATAGTCGATGATATCCCTGTGGTGGTATTAAAATATTCTCAAAGACGGCGAGGATCTGATTGTATCGGTCGATCATGAAGTAGTTAGGCGTCTCAGACCATTGCAGTTCACCCAAGCTCTGGTGCATAAGCGATGGAGGTAGGGGGACAAAGAAGGATGCCGTACACGTATTAGTCTCGCTCTCATTCCAACTATCCTGAACGAACTGATACTGCACTGGATGGTGGCATGACAATACAGCGGAGCCAACCTTGTCCCAACACACAAGTCGTAATGAGGAGGTCTCTGCATCGTGAACATAGAACTCGTTCCCAATGAATACTAAGCCCTTTGAACTGCCCCGCAATCCTGCCTGGATTTTGAGTAGGGTTTGGCCTGTGTCCTTCTCAATCTGATGGACGCATCGGTCAGAAAGATCCAGTAACCATAGAGAGCCTTCATGGTATGCGATGTCAACTGGTCGACGTGTTGTGCACTGCATTCGCCTGATAACATAATAGTCTGAATCCAAGACAACGATCTCATTGCTTGACACATCAAGTAGGTATAGCTCAGTTCCATCGGTCGTGATCGATTCCAGTGTTTCGGCTCCATCGATTGGAACGACACGAACCTTCCCTTCTTGCTTATATAGTACTCGATTTCGTGAACAATACAGGGGCCGATCTCCAAACCAAACGACGTCACGGACGTACCATCCTTTCATGTCCTCTACCTTGAATAAGCGCGTACCCTCGGTGTCATAGAGCGTTCTCTCAGGATAGTCGAGGATGAAGAGTCTATCCTGGTAGGTGAAGAAGCCGCGAGCATTGGATTCGATAAACGGGAGGCTATATTCGTAATGGTAAGAACCATCAGCCGGGACGGGGTTGTAGGCGTTGAACTTTGGTCCCAATGCCGCGACACCTAACATGTTTCCCCCATGGCCCTCGGTATTGCCGTAAATAGTAATCGTGCCGAACGTTGCCAGCAAAGAGTAAATGGAGAAGTATTGGTCAATGTCCCCATCGAAGCTTTCATCGATTCCAATGTCCTCACCGGTATCTACAAAACCCATATCGTTTAACCAGGGCATGCCGGTAATATCCGGATTAACATCCTTTCCACCTGCCCCACCACCCATGCGGTTATCAACAAAGACGTACAGGGTAGCATTCGCTGCAATAGTCAGATCCAATTCATAACTCGACATATTCTTGTTGTCATTGGCAAGCATGACATATTGGGCACCGAGGATGGACTCCGGTATATCAGCGTACACATGAGTCCTGTCCACAAAGGTCACCGCATTTTCTTCGAGTAGATTCGGCGCGATTTGTGGCTCTTCTGTGGCATCGGTGTCGGTATTCCGATGCGCGACACCGCTGATGAACTGTGCGTGGGCTGAAACAGCAAATACAGCTATCAGAAAAATCGAACAAATCAATTTCTTAGACATACTAGTGCTCCTGAAAAAAGAGTCAAAATGACTGCGGATTATGTTTTGGCCACACACCAAAACATA
>CAZWME010000925.1:0-2389 GCA_964634515.1 uncultured Pirellulales bacterium
ATTATATTTGTAACCCTGTACCCGCGTGCCAATAGTGTCCAGATTGCAGGTGACTTTAATAATTGGCAGCCGACAAAAACAGTTATGGAAAAAGTAGGCCAGAGCGGCGTATGGCAGACAAAGGTGAAATTATTACCGGCCGGAAAGTATCGCTATCGGCTGGTAGTGGACGGCCAGTGGCAACAGGACCCATACAATGAGCAGACCGAACTAAATCCATTCGGCGGATTTAACTCCATCGTTGAAGTAAAATAACTTTAAAAAAACACACGGTTTATCCTGAGGGTTTTGTCGTTATATTTAGCTCGTC
The DNA here is from genome assembly GCA_964634515.1 of uncultured Pirellulales bacterium. Classification (GTDB taxonomy): domain Bacteria; phylum Planctomycetota; class Phycisphaerae; order Sedimentisphaerales; family Anaerobacaceae; genus NIOZ-UU13. The sequence goes on from CAZWME010000925.1 coordinate 311, forward strand.
CCCAAAGGGCCCCGCGACGCCTCGGGCGAGGTTGCTTTTATCTTTTTACGCCGTCGATTTACCCCCCGGCTTCTGCCTCCCGCGCTCCAGTTCCTCAAATATCGACCGCTGTGTTCCCTGAACAAAAAATCCCGCTTCTTTCAACAACTCCAAATACTCCGATTTCGACAACAATACAAATTCGCTAAGTTCCGCCTTGTTCTCTTCATCCCGGTAATTATCATAATCAAGTTCTTTCGCATCAAGCTCCTTCATCAGCAACGGCCCGCTCGTAGATAATACCTCACCATCACCATCAGTCTCAATAGCAAACAAATCCCCACTCCTCCTGTGTCTGTAAATCGCTTTTTTAGTCATATCCTTCTCACTTAGGTCTCTCTATGACAATATTTTGTAGCAAACGGTCTTGATTGGCAATGGGAAAAGGATATAATGCCATAAAGGACACTTGGGTTATCGTGGAAATGAGTATGAATTAGGGAGGTCTGAAATAGAATGACAGTTACCTTAAAAAGTGCAGCTAAAAGAAGGATTGCTGCAAAAAAGGTTTTCAAGACACTTACAAGTCGGTCAGCAGATGTGCAAAGTCAAACAGCTTTCAATACGCCGAACAAATGGCTTAATACCATCCAGTGTATGGATTGTGTGGATGGGATGAAAAAACTGCCGGATAATTGTATTGATTTAGTCGTTACTTCTCCGCCATATGATGGTGTGAGGAAATACAATGGGTTTACATATGACTTACACGCTACGGGACAAGAAATTCTCAGAATCCTAAAGGAGGGCGGAATTGCCGTAATGGTCATCCAGGACCAAACGAAGAATTTCGCCAAAACTTTGACATCATTTAGAACTATCGTTGATTGGTGCGATAACATCGGTTTTCGTCTTTTTGAAACAGTTATATACAGGAAACACGGCACGGAAGGTGCCTGGTGGACAAAACGATTCAGAGTTGACCATGAGTATATGCCCATCTTCTTAAAAGGGCCAAAACCACAATATTTCAATAAAGAACCGCTGAAAATTAAATCGAAACACGGTGGCAAAGTAATGACTGGAAGTGGGAATAGAAGAACTGATGGCACAACAACAAAAATAGTAACCCGCCCAATCAATAAAATGAAGTGTAGGGGAACCGTATGGAACTATCTAATGGCAGGAGACAAAAATCCATTAAAAAGGAAACATCCGGCGGTTTTTCCTGACCAGATACCTTACGACTTTATCCAGTGCTTTTGCCCACCAAAAGGAATTGTTTTAGACCCGTTTATGGGCTGTGGTTCTACAGCGGTATCTGCGAAGAAACTCGGAAGAAACTATATAGGTTTTGATATATCTAAAGAATATTGCGAGCTTGCTGAGGAACGAATCAAACAAACTGACGACCTTCTGTTTGACCTAAGCTAAGTCATTGTGCCTGGTTCTTCAAGTGTGTACTCAAGATTTCCCTTGCCTGTCATAGCCCAATTTAGTGGATTTCTTTCAAGCAAATTGCGATAATTTTGACCATTTAGACCAAGTCCGTCTTTATCAAAACTTTGTTTTGTAAAACTATATAATGTAAGGTTTGTCCAGCTCCAGCTATTATTTTTGTAATGCCATTTCGTGAGGTTCGCTAAAATTTCTATAAACTTTTCAATTCTATTCACAGCATCTTCGTCTATTTTATAAGCACTACCTTCGGGATGAATATTACAAGGAGAGCCGTCCGTGTTAGAAATCCGGAGTCTATCACCTCGTTCTTTTTTTATGCTAATTTCATCCCTCTGCCTAAAAAACTCATCCATAGCATTCATCAGTCTGAATACAGAATATTTATCATTTTCAAATATGTTTTTTAGAGGATTCGTCGCATTGTCTGCTCGAAGGTAATTTAACCAGTTGAGCACATTTTCAGGGTATTTGAATAGAACATTGTAAGTGCCATCAGTAAAATACAGAGGAAATATCGCCGATTCAGGGATTTAGATTTGAAGTCGTGAACCAACAATACCAATTAGTAAGTGAATTGTTGCGAGCGGATATTTCAATCTAAAATCATGTAAGTAATCATAATTTCTTAAAATGTTCGGT